>CAZADK010000102.1:8622-10475 GCA_964483855.1 uncultured Rhodoferax sp. | reverse complement strand
CAGCGTCGTGCCACGGCCGCCCAGGTATTTGGTCGCCGAATGCACGACGATATCGGCGCCCAGGCGCAGCGGGTTGCACAGGAACGGCGAGGGCACGGTGTTGTCGACGATCAGCGGCACGCCGTGGGCATGCGCAACGTCGGCCACGGCCGCGATGTCGAGCACCGTCAGGCTGGGATTGCCCAGGCTCTCGGCGAACACCGCCCGCGTGTTGGGCCGCATCGCCGCGGCGAAGGCATCGGGATCGGTCGCCTTCACGAAGCTGGTCTCGATGCCGAAACGTTTCAGGTTGACCGCCAGCATCGTGACACTGCCGCCATACAGGGCTCCAGCAGCGACCACATGGTCACCCTGCTGCAAGATGGTCATCAAGGCCATGGCTTCGGCGGCCATGCCGCTGGACGATGCCAACCCGGCACGCCCGCCTTCAAGCGCGGCGACACGCTCCTCGAGTGCTGCCACCGTCGGGTTGGACAGGCGCGAGTACACGTTGCCGAAGGTCTGCAGGTTGAACAGGCTGGCCGCGTGCTCGGCGCTGTCGAACACGAAGCTGCTGGTCTGGTAGATCGGAAGCGCCCGCGCGCCAGTGGCGCTGTCGGGCACCTGCCCGGCGTGGATGGCCAGGGTCTCGGGTTGGAACGGGTGGTCTGCCATGGTGTCTGCGTCTGCGTGTCAGGCGCGCCGTTTGGCCGAGATGACCCCGGTATTCACGCCGACCCAGTTGAGCCCGCCAAACAGCCGGGCATGCTCGATCTTGACGCAGCGGTCCATCACCGAGTCCATGCCGGCTTCGCGCACCAGCTGGTCAGCCTCCTGGTTGACGACACCGATCTGCTGCCACAGGCAGCGCGCGCCGATCGCAACCGCCTGGCGCGCGATCGGCAAGGCGTCTTCAGTGCGCCGGAACACATCGACCATGTCAACCGGGAACGGGATCTCGGCCAGGTCGGCATAGACCTTCTGGCCGAGGATCTCGGAGCCGGCATAGCGCGGATTCACCGGCACCACCGTGTAACCGTGCGACTGCATGTATTTGCTGGCGAAAAAACTCGGCCGGTGCCATTCAGCCGACAGACCGACCACCGCGATGGTGCGGTGCCGGCGCAAGATGCTGGTGAGTTCGGAGATGGTGTTCATGGCTTATTGTCGCGGAGGTGTTCGCCCGCGTGTCCTGGGGCCACTCTGCCGCACGGTCTTCAACGCCGATCGATCGGGCTTTGGCGCTTCAGTTTGGCACGGCCTCGCGCACCGCCTGCAACTCGCCGACATCGAGCCCCATGCCGTTGCCCAGCGCACCCATCGCGCGCAAGGTAGCCGGCGCAATCGGGATGCCCTTTTCCAGCCGATCGGTGCGTAATGCCGCCTCGCGTTCGCCGGGAATCTCGACCCTGGAAAATCCGGGCGCCGGCGGACATTCGCGCAGCCCGGCCAGGCACTGCTCGGCCAAGCACTGCTCGGCCAGGCACTGCTCGGCCAGGCACTGCTCGGCCGCGGTGCGGTAGGCCGACGGCCCGCGAAACCGCGCCATGTGAACGCAGATGCAGATCCAGTTGCCGCCCCACATCGCGTCACCCCTGATGGCCTCGCCGAGCAGTTCGGCCATCAGCGCCATGCCGTAACCCTTGGGGCCGGCCATCGGCAACAAGGCACCGCCGTTGACGTAGTCGTCGGGCAAGGCTGGCCACTGCCTGTCGCGAGCCAGGTGCTTCGACCGACCTGCGCCGTGCTCACGCCGCGGCCACGACCCCATCGGCTCGACATGGAGCATCATCTTTTCCTCCTTTGCGGGTAGCATCGTGCGCTGAGGCTGGCGGCCAGCGCCGCGCCGGCACGCGTGCGCGCACGCACCGACA
>CAZADK010000102.1:0-8522 GCA_964483855.1 uncultured Rhodoferax sp. | reverse complement strand
TCCCCATGCTCACGCTCTACATCGGCAACAAGAACTACTCCTCCTGGTCCATGCGCCCCTGGGTGCTGCTCAAGCAGGCCGACATCCCGTTTGAGGAGGTGATGGTCCGATTCGACTCATTTTCGGCCGACTCCCAGTTCAAGAAGCGGCTGGGACCGATCAGCCCGTCGGGCAAGGTGCCGGTGCTGGTCGACGACGGCTTTCCGATCTGGGACACGCTGGCCATCGCCGAATACCTGGCCGAAAAATTCCCCGACCGCCAGCTCTGGCCCCAGGACGCGCGGGCGCGGGCCCGCGCCCGCAGCGTCAGCGCCGAGATGCACTCGGGATTCCAGAATCTGCGCGGCGCCTGCGCGATGAACATCGAAGCCGACCTGTCCCACATCGGCGCGTTGATCTGGCGCGACAAGCCGGGCGTGCGCCAAGACGTCGCCCGCCTGATCGAGATGTGGAGCGAGCTGCTGGACGCGCATCAGGGACCGATGCTGTTCGGCGAATTTTCGATCGCCGATGCCATGTATGCGCCGGTGGTCATGCGCCTGACACGCTTCGCGCTGCCAGTGCCCGCGACGATCGCGGCCTACCTGCAACGGGTTCAGGAGCTGCCCGGCGTGGCCGCCTGGATTGCCGACGCATTGCTGGAGCAGGACTTCCTGGATTTCGAGGAACCGTACCGGTTGCATCGCTGAGCGCTGCCGCGCAACGATCGGCCTGCAAAGATCGGCCGGCAGCGCGCCTACACTGGCTGCCATGGAAATCTATCTGGTCGGCGGCGCGGTACGCGACACCTTGCTGGGCCTGCAGGTGCAGGACCGAGACTGGGTCGTGGTGGGCGCGTCGCCGCAGCAGCTGATCGCCCAGGGTTACATCGCCGTCGGCAGGGACTTCCCGGTGTTTCTGCATCCGCGGACCAAGGAAGAATATGCGCTGGCCCGCACCGAGCGCAGCACCGCACCCGGCTACAAGGGCTTCGCCTTTCACGCCGCGCCGGATGTCACGCTGGAACAGGACCTGGCCCGGCGCGATCTGACCATCAACGCCATGGCGGTGTCGCAACGCCTGCTGGACGCCAGCGGCAACTTCGACCCAGTCACCACCCCACTCGAAGACCCCTACCACGGCCGGCGCGACCTTCGCCAGCGCCGGCTGCGCCATGTCACCGAGGCGTTCCATGACGACCCGGTGCGGATCCTGCGGGTGGCCCGGTTTGCCGCCCGGTTCCAGGATTTCCATGTCGCAACGGACACCCTGGCGCTGATGCGCAGCATGGTCGCGCGCGGAGAGGCCGATGCGCTGGTGGCAGAACGAGTCTGGCAGGAGCTGGCCCGCGGCCTGATGGAAGACACGCCCTCGCGCATGCTGCAGGTGCTCGCCGATTGCGATGCGCTGGCCCACCTGCTGCCCGAGTTGGCCGACACACACACCAACCAGGATGCCGCCGCGCAGCATCGCGCCCGGCGGGTCGACCAGGCGGCCCACGCGCGCGCGCCGCTGGAGGTCCGTTTTGCCTGCCTGTGCCGCGACGTGACGGACGCGGCCCGACTCGGCGCCTTGAGTGCCCGTGTGCGCGCCCCCAACGACTGCCGCGACCTGGCGCTGCTGGCACAGCGCGAATCGGCCGCCGTGGAGCACAGCGGCACACTCGATGCCCAGGGGCTGGTCGGCCTGATCGAACGTTGCGATGCCTTGCGCAAGCCTTCGCGCTTCGACGCCCTGCTGCAGGTCTGCGCCATCAGCGCCGCGGTCGACGGCCGCAGCCCCCAGGGACTTTATGCGCCCCGGCAGCGGCTGCGCGCCGCCCTGTCCGCGGCCCAGGCCGTGCCCACCGACGCGATCGCAGGCCAGGCCATGGCCGATGGCAAGACAGGGCCGCAAGTTGGCGCGGCGATCCACGCGGCACGGATGGCTGCCGTGGCGTTCATCGCGGACCGCTGACGCCTGCCCGCGCGGCAACGCAAAATGCACGACATGCGGCGCTTCTGCGGTGTTAACAAGTGATTACAATCCGGCGCATGTATACGCTCAGGCGCACCGCTTGAGGAGTGATCGAGCATGAGCAAGAAACTGAAAATCGCCGAGCTGCCGGATTTCGACATGGCTGAAATGCTCAAGACGGAACAAGACGTTGCCAACTACCTGACCCTCGTGCTGGAAGAAAACGACATCGGTGAATTTACGCATGCGCTGGGCGTGGTGGCCCGCGCGCGTGGCATGAGTGCGGTGGCGGAACAGTCCGGCCTGACTCGAGAGGCGTTATACAAGGCATTGCGTCCCAGCTCACAACCTCGGTTCGACACCATTCATCGGGTATGCAACGCCCTGGGCGTGCGCCTGGTTGCTCAGGTGGGGTCTGCGCAACCTTGATTCTTGTTGCCGCAAGGAGCGCGGCACTGGAGCCTGTCGCAGGTGGTCAGCGCCAGATCGTAGCGCGGTTCAAGCGCTGAGGTTTGGCATTCCAGGCTGATCGGTGGGGCTGCAGGCCGGCCACCATGGGGTCGTGCGCCGGCGTCAACCATAATGCTGCGGCCAGTGCCGCTGACAGCACCATTGAACCTACAAACGGCTTATAGATTGAAGGACAACGTATGGCCACTTTCAGCCAGGATGCCCTGAACCCCGGCGTCAAGAAGCGCGAGGTGTTTGGCTGGGCGATGTACGACTTTGCCAATTCGGGCTACACGACGGTGGTCATCACGGCCGTGTTCGCGGCCTATTTCGTCGGCGGGATTGCGCAAAAGGCCGACTGGGCCACTTTTGCCTGGACGTTGGCGCTGTCCATCTCCTATGCCATCGTGATGCTCACCATGCCCAGTCTCGGCGCGTTGGCCGATCTGCGCGCAGCGAAGAAAAAACTGCTGGCGTTGTTTACCGTTGGCTGCGTCGTGTCCACCGCCGCGCTGGCGTTTGCCGGCCCCGGCAGTGTGGCCCTGGCGTTTGTGTTGATCATTGTTTCCAACACGTTCTACAGTTACGGCGAATCCCTGGCGGCGTCCTTCCTGCCAGAACTGGCCAAACCGGCCGCCATGGGCAGGGTGAGCGGCTGGGGCTGGAGTTTTGGTTATTTCGGTGGCATGTTGGCCCTGGGCATTTGTCTGGGTTATGTGATCTGGGCGGGACAGCAAGGGATCCCGGCCGATACCTTCGTTCCGGTCACCATGCTGATCACCGCCGGCATTTATGGCGCCGCGGCACTGGTGACGTTCTGGTTGCTCAAGGAACGCGCCATCGCGAATCCGCTTGTCGCGCGCCAGAGCGGCTTGAAGGCGTCGTTGCAGCAGTTGCGCCGCACCTATGGCGAAGCCCGGCAATACCAGGACTTCATCTGGTTGCTGGCCTGTGCGGTGTTCTATCAGGGCGGGGTGGCAGTGGCCATCACGCTGGCTGCGATTTATGCCGAGCAGGTGATCGGGTTTGTGCAACAGGAAACCATGGTGCTGATTTTTGTCTTGAATCTGGCGGCGGCCGCAGGCGCCTTCGGATTCGGTTACTTCCAGGACCGGGTCGGCCACAAGCTGGCGCTTGGCATTACGCTGGTGGGATGGATAGCCACCTGCATCATCGCGGCGCTGACCACCACCAAGGGGGGGTTCTGGTACGCGGCAGCCATCGCTGGGTTCTGCATGGGTTCCAGCCAGTCCGCGGGCCGAGCAATGGCGGGCATGCTGGCACCGACCGCCCAGCTTGGCGAGTTTTATGGACTGTGGACCTTTGCCACCCGCCTCGCCAGCATCTTCGGGCCCCTGATGTATGGCGCCATCACCTGGATGACGGGCGGCAACCAGCGTATTGCCATCGGCGCCACTGCCGTGTTGTTCGTGGTGGGCCTGGTGCTGCTGCAAAAGGTCGATATGGTGCGCGGCAGGCAGGCCGCCTTGCAGGCCTGAGAGTGCCCCCGACCCTGGCTTCGCCAGGCCCCGCAAGGGGCTGCGAGAAAACTTGGGGCGGAGTGGCGCCGCGTAGCGGCTTCGTCCAACGAATAAGGATAGATCGCGCGAAGCCGCGCGCTAATCCGAAGACCGCAGAACGCCACCGTGCAGCAGCAGAAAGCCCACCATCAGCGCGGCAGGCAGCAGGCCGGCGAGGAACATTTCCTTGATGGGAACCCGCGCGATGATGGCGTACATGATCAGCGGAACCGAGGGTGCCAGCAGCAAGCCCGTCAGCAGCACCAGACACCACAGTCGGCCGATGGTCCCGCCCCGCGGCACGGCACGGAACGGCGCAGAACGGTCGACACCGTTTATCCGCCGACGGCCTGGGGCCAGTCCGTCTGGGATGTTTCACCAGCCCCGCCTTGCAGGGCAGGCCCATGCGCAGATGGCCGTACATCGGGATGGCCATGCCGCGGGTCAGCACATCGTCCTCCTGGTCCGCGACCGGCGCGCCTTCGGAATCGGTCGGACGGGGACGGACCAGTTGCACGCTGTGCTCGCGGCCGCGCAGATCCGCCACCAGGCGCGCCACACTGTTGGCCACGCCATTGACCTCGGGTGGATAGGACTCGGTAACCATGGCGATACGCAACGAGCGCCGCCGACGTCCGCCTCAATTGGCCCTCGGATAGCCCGAAATGCGAACCGCCGCTGGCACCTGTCGGCCTCGCCGCATTGCACTGTTTGCCGCGTTTGCTTGGTTTTCCTGATTTGCTTAGAATCAGGCCATGAGCACCGATCTCAGCACCCCTGTTTTGCTGCGCCGGATTGCGCAGCTCGAGGCCACCGTGGGGCGCCTGAGCGACGACCTCGGCAGCTTGCGCACGGCGGTCAGCAAGCAAGGGCTGCAACTGCCAAGCACGCGAGGCGGTCGGGCGCGGGTAGCGCGCGGCAAGGCCTCCGTCACTTACAACCAATTCGCTCAGGCCACAGGTGGCCTGGCTGGCGCAACCGCGCGCGGTGAGGCGGCGCGGGTCCAGTGGGTAAAGGACGGCCTCGTCGTGCCCGGCGAGCAACTCGCGCAGGGCTGGGGGCTCACGCGCCAGGCCTTGGCGCCGGCCGCAGACAGGGGTGAAGTCTTCGCGGTGAAGGTCGGCAACCGGCTTTACTACCCGCAGGTATTCCTGGGGATGGACCGCGAGGCTGTGGCAGCCATCTGCCGCGCACTCGGTGACCTCGGCGCCAGCGAAAAGTTGATGTTCTGGCTGCGCGAGCACGGCGCCCTCGCAGGAAAGAGCGTCGCCGTGGCATTGGAGGCGGGGACTGGCTTGGCCAAGGTGGAGCGCATTGCCGCAGCTTGGGCGAGCGAGCGAGGAGCCTCGCGTGTCACTGCGGCTGCCTGAGCCCGGTTTCTTCGAGGATCTGCTCCGGCCGGCCAGGATTGAAGTCGCGTCGCTTGTGCGGTTGAGCCGGCATCCAGCCACAGAACCGTACTGGTCGGCTGGCGTCCACCGCTTTGATGACCCAGATTTCGGCGGCGCCGGCGCGTTCGGCACCTGTTACACCGCCAGCAGCATAGAGGTTGCGTTCGCTGAAAGCGTTATCCATGAGTCCGGGCGGTTCGCAGGGGGCACCTACGAGGTGCCAGCCACCGAACTGACCGAGCGCTCCGTCGTGCGCTTCATCTGTGAACGGCGCAAGCCGCTGGTCCTGGCAGACCTGACGGGGGCGGCGCTCAAGGCCCTGGGCCTGAACAACGACATCAGTGCCTCCGCCGACTACACGACGAGCCAGGCCTGGGCTCGGGCCATCCACGACGCGAACCCACGTTGGGACGGGATCCGGTACGTAGCTCACAGCCCGGCCCGCCGCGACGAGGCCCGCCACACGCCTTTTCAGCTGTGCCAGCGGGAAGCCCTGCACCGCGCCACGCCGGGTCGGCCGCATGCGGCGCAGCCCTCCAGTCAGCTTTGCTTCGGTCGCGGCGCGCAGCTTCGCGATGCGCTTCGGCGGCCACTGCAACTGCTCGACGAACGCGCCCACCTGCATCAGCACCACGTCGCCGGCAAACTCCTGTTGCCAGTGCCGGTACTGCGCCTGCACCGTGCGCGCCGCCAACGGCGCCTTGTCACGGCGAGGCAGCTTCAGCGTCTGCCTGTCCCGGTCAGCGCATTCAGGGCGCGAATGCGCCGACGCTGTCCCTTTGCAGCGTGAATGCCGGCGACGCGGGCTGGTACGCGCTGGAGGTCAGCAACGTCGAAGACACCGTACGCAGCCAGGCGGCGCGGCTCAGCGTCACCGGCAATTCGCCGCCGCCCGCTGTTGCGCCCACGATCACCACGGCACCGCTGTCGCAAACCGTGGCCGCTGGCGGCAGCGCCACCTTGGCCGTCGTCGCCGCGGGCACCGCACCGATCAGCTAGCAGTGGATACGGGACGGGAACTTCGTCGCGGGCGCCACGTCACCGGTGCTGACGCTGTATCAATGCCGTGGGCACGGCCGATGCCGGCAACTACCGCGTGACGGTCAGCAACGCTGCGGGCAGCGCCAGCAGCAATGCCGCAGGCCTGGTGGTGCTGCCGCCGCCGGGCGCGCCCACCATCACCGGCCAACCCGCCAGCACCACGGCCTTCGCCGGCAACACCGCCACCTTCCGCACCGATGTCGGCGGGAGCCCCGCGCCGCGGTGTCTGTGGCTGCGCAACGGCATCGCTATCGCCGGGGCGAACGATTGTTCCGGCTACACCACGCCACCCACCACGCAGGGCGACAACGGCACTGGCTTCAACCTGTTTGCCTAAAACGCCGGCGGCTTCGTCTTCGCGCAAGGGGCGGTGCTGACGGTGCAGCTGCCAACGGTACCCGCGTTCACAACCCAGCCCAGCAGCGTGACCGTGACCACGCCGGCGCCTGCGGTGTTCAGCGTGCTGGTTGCAGGCAACCCGACACCCGCACTGCAATGGCAGGTGAGCCAGGATGCGGGCAGCACCTGGGCCGACGTGCCCGGCGCGACATCCGCGACGCTGACCGTCAGCCCAAGCAGCGTCGCCTTGTCCAACCACCGCTACCGGGCAGTGGCCACCAACAGCGCCGGCGCCATCACCAGTGGCGAAGCCACGCTGACGGTGAGCCCGGTGGCGACCAGCGCGGTTTTGTTCGCAGGCACTCCGGGCACCACCGGCAGTGCCGACGGTATCGGCATGGCCGCGCGGTTCAACAGCGCCAACTACCTGGCCGCCAACAGCGCGGGCACGCTGTACGTGGGTGACTTCAACAACCACACGGTGCGCGCCATCACGCCGGCCGGCGAGGTGACGACGCTTGCCGGCAGCCCCGGCGTGGCGGGCTATGCCGACGGCACCGGCGCGGCAGCGCGCTTTCGAGGCAACGGCGGTGTGGCCGTCGACAGCGCCGGCAACATCTTCATGTCCGACTGGGACAACTTCGTCGTTCGCCGCATTACCCCAGCCGGCGTGGTGAGCACCTTTGCCGGCACCGCTGGCGCGAGTGGCAGCGCCGACGGCGCCGGGGCGGCGGCACGCTTCAGAAACGTCAACGGGCTGGCCATCGACGCCAGCGACAACCTGTACCTGGCCGACTGGGGCAACCACACCATCCGCCGCATCACCCCGGTGGGGGTCGTCACCACGCTGGCAGGCACGCCCGGCGTCGCCGGCAGTGCCGATGGCACCGGGGCTGCCGCGCGATTCAACCTGCCGAGCGGCCTGGCTGTCGACGCGGCCGGCAACGTGTTCGTGTCCGACCAGGCCAACCACACCATCCGGCGCATCACGCCCGCCGGTGTGACGACCACGATTGCCGGCCAGGCAGGCACCACCGGCAGTGCCGACGGTACCGGCGCGGCGGCACGCTTGTCCAGCCCCGCCTGGCTCACCATCAGCCCGAGCGGCGATCTCTTCGTCACCTCCGGCACGGGCGAGACGATTCGCAAGGTCACCTCGGCTGGCGTCGTCACCACAGCGGTGGGCGTGGCAGGCCAAAACAGTGCCGTGGTGCTGGGGGCCGATCCACGGCTGCGCAACGCACGCGGCGTGCTGGCGCTGTCCAGCAACCAGCTCGTTGTTGTCGCCGACAACGCAATCCTCAACATCACGGTGCCCTGAACGGCCGCGAGAAGGCGCCGCTGGCCGCCACGGCCGACATGTACCTCGACAAGGACGGCAACGTCATCAAGGGCGCCAGCACCAAGGGTCGCCTCGCACTCGGCCGGCGGTGCGGCCTGCGCGGGTGGTTCGGGTTCCTGCGGCACCACCTGCGCGCGCAGCTTGGCGTTGGGTGCGAGAACGCCGTGGTTCGCGCAGCGGGGGTCCGCTCACTTCGCGAAGCGAAGTTACGCGGACACCAAACGGATCAGGTGCAGTCTGGGGCGTGGCAAGGGCGCCTAGCGGGCGCCTCTTCGGTCGCCCACGCAGCCAGCTGCTGCATGAACTCCAGCGGCGACATCAAGAGGTGCGTGGTGCCGTCGCGCCAAGCGGTCTTGAGTTTGAGCACTACTTGCCCGGCCGCGTTGGTTTGCACGCGCTCTTCTGTCCTGAGCCGGGCGCGTGAAGTAGCGGCACAGCTGCTCCAGCGTCTGGCGGTCGTTGGCAGCGCAGCGCACGGCGGCGTGCTGCTCTGTTGCCATCGAT
>CAZADK010000101.1:0-10495 GCA_964483855.1 uncultured Rhodoferax sp. | reverse complement strand
CGCATGCCACAATGTCCGGGAGCCCGCGGGCATCGATCACAGCAGCAAGGGGCAAGGAGGGCTGGCATGGCACAAGACGGGGATACCCATTCAAAACTGGTCGGATACGCGTTGTGGATCTTCGGCTTCACCGGTTCGCACCGTTTCTACTTCGGCAAGCCGGTCACCGGCACGATCTGGTTCTTCACGCTGGGACTGCTGGGCATCGGCTGGTTGATCGACTTGTTCCTCATTCCGTCGATGGACCGGCAGGCCGACATCCGGTTCCGGCCCGGGCCGGTCAACTACTCGGTCGCCTGGGTGCTGTTGACATTTCTGGGTCTGTTCGGCGTGCACCGCATGTACATGGGCAAGTGGATCACCGGGCTGCTGTATCTGGTCACCCTGGGTCTGTTCGGCGTTGGTTACCTGTACGACTACTGGACGCTGAACGACCAGATCGCGCTCAAGAACGGCACGCGCTGAAGCACTGGCGCGATCGGCATGCTGACCAGCAGGGAGTTCGCATCGGCATGACGGCGGACGTGGCAACGCCTGTGGTGCTGTATTCGTTTCGGCGTTGCCCGTATGCCATCCGTGCGCGCATGGCCTTGCATGTGGCCGGTATCGTGGTCGAGATCCGGGAAGTGGCCTTGCGCGACAAACCGCCGTCGTTGCGCGCGTTATCGCCGAAAGCCACGGTACCGGTGCTGCGGTTGCCCGATGGCTCGGTGCTCGAGGAGAGCCTGGACATTTTGCTGTGGGCCTTGCGACAACACGACCCCCTGGCCTGGCTGGCCACCGTGCAGGACGACACCGTGCGGCACTGGGTGTCGCGCAACGACGAGGACTTCAAGCCGTTGCTGGATCGCTACAAGTACGCGCCGCGGCATCCCGAACTGTCGCAGTCGCAGCACCGGGAACGGGCACTGCACGCCTTTGTCAACCCACTGGAGACCTGTCTAGCGGCCCAGCCGTTCGTGTGCGGCGCGCAGCCCGGTTGGGCCGATGTCGCATTGTTCCCGTTCGTGCGCCAGTTCGCGATGGTCGAGCCGGCCTGGTTCGATCAGGTCGCAACACTTGCGGCACTGCGCCGATGGCTGAATGTCTGGCGCGACAGCGCCTGGTTTGCGGCGGTCATGGCCAGGCAGCCGGTCTGGGCCGAACCGGCGCAAGGCGGATCGGGCGGCGAAATGTGCCTGCTGTAAATTGAGGCCCCATGTCCGCGCTCGATGAATCCGGTGCCGCGTCATGAATGAAACCCTGCTCGAGACCGTGACGCGGATATGGCAAAACCTGGGCACGGCTGCCATATCCGGCGCGCGCATCATCGGCATCGTACTGGGCCTGGCTGGCGCGGAGCATCTCGCGCCGGGCTGACACCCGGCGCCATCGCAGGCGGCGCGAACCAGCCATGCGCCCACACGCGCGAGCGGCTCTCAGCCCGCGTTGGGGTGCGTCTGGCCGCGGCGCGATCGCGTGGCCCTGGGTGGCCCAGCGTCGCTTTCGGCCTGCGCCGGTGCCCTGGCGGCCCGGTCTGTGGCGTGCGCCTCCCGCACCGCCTTGTTATGCGCGGTGTCTGGCAACGGGCCGACCAGTACGTTGAAGTCCAGCGGCTTGGCCAGCACCAGCGATGGCAGCAGCGTCGAGACGCCGGCATAGATCAGCAGGGCCCCGTACAGCACATCGGAAACCTGGAAACGCTCGCGCATGATCGTCGCCAGCACCAGCGTGAAGATCAGCGTCGGTGTCAGCGCGGTGGCCACACGCAGGCTGCCGCGCGCGGTCTCGCCACCGGTCATGCGCCGATGCAGCCAGATCGAGCCGATACGCAGCGGCAGCACCACGGCCGTCATGCCCAGGCCCCACCACAACGCGTCCCAGCTCAGCGCGCCCGACGGCACCCGCATGCCCATGTAGAAGAAATAAAAGGGCACGAAGAATGACGCGAACATCTGGATCGCTCGCAGGTTCTCGTCCGAGGCCAGCAACGGCATGCGCTGGCGCAGCAGCCGCGCGACGAAGCCGGCCAGGAACGCTCCCACCAGGTAATACACGCCCAGCTGGTAGGTGACGTAGGCCGCGATCAGCCCGACCATCACCAGCAGCGAGAATTCCGACCCCGGTGCATGCGGCAGCACCAACCGGCCCAGGCCGATGAACAGCAGCGGCATGCCGACGATCATCAGCACCATTGCGCCAGAGGCGTACGCCAGGCGTTCGACCGATCCCGACTGCAACACCAGAAAAAGCACCAGCAGCGCCAGCAGTTCTCCGCCGACCGCCTTCACCGTAACCCAGTAACGCTCCTCCTCGGTCAGGCCCAGGCGCGAGAGAGTGTCGAGAATGAAACCGGTGGAGGGGGTCAGCAAGGCCAGTGCGAGCAGCGCCGATACCTGCCACGACAAGTCCAGGTAACGCATGGACAACAGCGCGACACAGGTCAGCGTGATGGCACGCGCCAGCAGATGGCTCAGCAGCGGCCACATGCCGCGCCGCAATTCTTCCATCCGCACCTCGAGCCCTGCGAACAGGAACAACGAGGAGATGCCCATCGTGGCCAATAGCGCGAGCGTGGCATCCTGGCTGAATCCGACCAGGAACACCGCAGCCACCATGCCGAAGGCAAAACTCGTCAGTGGGGCTGGAATTCGGAACCGCTGCAGGGCGCGGGGAATGACCATCAGTCCGAAGATCAGCATCAGGTAGACGACTTCACTGGTGATGGCGGGCATGCAGCGATCGAATCTTTCGTGGGGGAATGGAGAGTGCAGCGCCGTAGCCGGCACGCCAGAGGGGGATGCGCCCGGCAGAACCGAGCGACGCGGCTCGATTTTACCGGCTGCGGCCGGCGCCAGCCGCCATGCGCCTCACGGTTGCCGTATCAGGGCAAAGGACTTTGCCACGGCGTCACGCTCCGGTCACGAATACGGCCATCGGAAAGGCCGCAAAGGCCTGGGCCAGGGCCAATCGGCCTTGGCGCACCTCGGTGGTGCCTGCGGTCAGGACGTCGGTCAGGCGGGTGCCGTCGGGCAGGTCCAGCTCCACATGGGTGTCCGACCAAACCTGGGCGCCAACCGGCAGTTCGCAGCGCTGTTGCATCAACCCCGCCAGCAGGCGGGGTGCCAACACGATCAGCGAGACCATGCCGAGGCGACGCACGAACGCGATCACATGCGCCGCCGCGGCGCCACCGGTGGCCAAGGCGGTGTAGTCGCCGTCGCGAAACAGGTCCGCATGTTGCCGGCGTAGCGACAACATCCGCCAGGTAACCCACATCTTGGCGCGGCCGTCTTGCGGCCGACCCAGCAGGGCCGGGGCCTGTCCGGGTTGCAGTGCCTGGAGCATGCCCAGCACGTCGCGCAACGCGTCATGGTCCACGGGAGCCCGGTTGTCGGGATCGACCAGTGTCAGCTGCATGGTCTCCATCCCCTGGTACAGGTCCGGCACGCCGGGGCAGCTGTACTTGAGCAGCGCCAGCACCAGGCTGTTGAAGGTGCCGAACCAGGCGACCGTGGCCGTCAATGCCTGCAGGTCGTGCTGGAAGGTGTGCTCCGGGCCAGGGCGCAGCACGCCGCGCACGAAGCGCTCCAGTGCCTCTTCATACCCTGCGTCGGGCACGGTCCAGCGGGTATGCACCTTGGCTTCGCGGGCGGCCTTGTGCATGTAACGCACGATGCGCTGCAGGTAGGGTTCGTGGGTGTCCGGGTCCAGCCCACCAACCGGATAGGTGCCCAGCAACGTCTGGTACAGCAGGTATTCGTCGGCCCGTGACGGAGCCAGCGCGTGCTCGCCCCGGTGCTGCAGTTCGGTGCGCAGCGCGCCGTTCATCTGGCGCCAGCGCCGCAACGCCAGGCGCCAGCGCGCCGGCATCTCGGACAACACATGGATGCGGCAACGCACATCCTCGGAGCGCTTGTTGTCGTGTGTCGATGTGGCCAGCATGGTATGGGGCCAACGCTGCGCCCGATCGGCGTTGGCGGCATGGAAATCGGCCAGCGCGAAGCCGAAGATAGCCGGCTCCCCGCCGACCTCGTTGAGCGAGCTGAGCGGGAAATAGCGGTAGAACGCGGTGTCCTCGACACCCTTGGCCGTGACCGGTGCGCTGAACTGCTGGAAACGGATGGCGAAGTGCCGCACCTGGGAGCGCAGCGCATCGTCGGCCCCCGCGATCGGCTGCGCCAGCAGGCACTGGCGCACGAATTCGAAGATCGACAGGTCTGCGTCCTGGTCGTGCTGGCGCGCGTCGGTCACGGCCTAGTCGATGTAGCGCCGATCCTGCGGCGACGGTTGTGCGCGGATGTAGCTGCGGTAAACGGGCATGCAGGCCACGACCTCGGCCAGCGCGCGGCGCAATTCGTTGTACGTGTAGTCGCGGGTGCGCCGGTCCGCATGCGCGATACGCACCAGTTCGGTCGACAAGACCTGTAACTCGGAGGCCAGCGCAAACCGCATGATGTCGCGCTTGCCGTCATGGGCCAGCGTGTCGAAGCTGCGCGCGTCGCCGGTGAAATCGCGCCAGATGCGGGCAAATCGCCGCGCCGCGGCGGTATCGACCAGCACCCCGCCCGCGACGTTGGCGAAGCGGTAGCCGGTGGTGCCTTGCACCGCCCAGTCCAGAGGTATCTCCTCGTGCGCGGCGGCGATTTTCTCGGCCACCACGTACAAGGGCCGTGGCGGGCGGCCGTGCGCGTCGGTCGCGGGCAGCAGCAGGCCGGTGCGCCGGGCATAACCCTGCTGCAGCCGGGCAAAATACTGCCCCGGGTCGTACAGGCCGTCGGGATGGTCGATGCGCAGCCCGTCGATGACACCGCGCGCGGCCAGGTCCAGTGCCATCGCCTGGGTGGCCTCGAACACCTCCTCGCGCTCCATGCGCAAGGCCGCCAGGTCGTTGATGTCGAAGAAGCGCCGGTAATTGATCTCGTCGGCCGCAACGCGCCAGAACGCGAGCCGGTAGGCCTGCGCCTCGATCAGCCGATGCAGGCCGTCGCGCGAGGGTTGCACGTTCAGTTCGGCCACTGCCGCTGCAATGGCCTGTGCAACCGCGTCATGGCGCGTGACCAGGCGGCTGAGCCGTGCCTTGAGCAGTTCCTTGTCGCGTGCGCGTTCGTGGCGCGTGGCGTCCTGCGTGGATTCGCGCCGTGGCAAATGGCCGAAGGCGGCCGCCACGCTGGCCAGGCTGGCCGCCAGGTCCGGGTCGGCGATCTGCTGCTGTGCAGGCAGCAGCAGCGCGGCGCAGGTCTCCGGCGCGAGCGGGAACCGGTGCTCGAAATATTGCAGCGAAAAGTTGCCGCTGCCCTCGTCGAATGCCACCACCAACTCGCCGGCCATCAGCACCTCGCCGTAGTGGTTGCCCAGCACCGGCAGCAGTACCTTGCCGCGCAGTTGCGGATTCAGCGGCTGCCAGTCGATGTCGAAATGCTGCGCATACAACGAGCACGGACCGTTCTCGAGCACGTCGTTCCACCAGACGTTGTCGCCGCCAAGCACACCCATGTGGTTGGGCACCATGTCCAGCAACTGACCCATGCCGTGCTGCTGCAAGGCGCTGCAGAAACGGGCGAATGCCGGGGCCCCACCGAGCTCCGGGTTGATCTCGTCATGGGCCACCACGTCATAACCATGGGTACTGCCGGCGCGGGCCCGGTGGATCGGCGAGCAGTACACATGGCTTACACCCAGTTGTGCCAGGTAGGGCAGGATCCGCACGGCCGCGTCGAAGCCGAAGTCCCGATGGAACTGCAGGCGGTAGGTGGCGCGCGGAATACGCGCCTGGCCGGCCGGGGCACCGAGCTGTTCGCCTTGCCCGGCCGGGCGCGGGCGCAGCGTCGACAAGGCCTGTGCCAGCACGTGCAGTCCCTCGTGTCTGACCAGGGTCTCGAGCCCGATCGGCAACTTGCGCCGCCAGTTCGGATGTTCGTCGGTCGTGGATGGCAAGTTGACCTGGTCGACCACCGACAACACGTCCTCCAGTTGCACCATCATCACCGCCGAGGGAGCACCAGCCAGCCAGGCGTGCGCCGCCTGCAACACGGCAGCTGGCAACGACGTGTTGCCGGCCGCGGCGGCCACGGCATCGGCTGATAGCAGGCCCGCGTGGCGCAACGCCAGCAGCAGACGGGTGCGATCGTGGGCACGGTCGACCAGTTGCTTCTCGAACAGGTGCTCGCCCGGATACAGCCCGAGCCGCAGCCGCTGCTGCAGGTCGTGGCCGGACCACCAGCCGGCCAGCGTGGCCAGGTCGTGGGTGCTGATGGCGGCCAGCGCGGCGGTCGGATAGTTGCCGGGCGCGCGAAAGCCGCCGTCGCCACTGCGCTCGAAATACAGCAAGCGGTACGACAACACGTCGCGCCGCGCCAGCGCGGCGCGCATCTCGTCGGCGACGGTGCCCAGGTCTTCGCCGATCACCATGCAGCAGTTGCGCCGGCTCTCGAGCGCGACGATGGCCAGCATCTCGTCCAGCGCGTAGTGCACGTAGGCGCCATCGCGCGCCGAATATCCACCGGGTATCCAGTACAAGCGCATCAGACCCATGACGTGGTCAATACGCAAGGCACCAGCCGCGCGCATGGCGCTGCGCAAGGTGTCGATGAATAGTCGGTAGTGGTCCGCACGCAGTCGATCGGGTCGCAACGCCGGCAATCCCCAGCCCTGGCCATTGGGGTTGAATTCGTCCGGTGGCGCGCCGACACTGGCACTGGCGGCGAAACAGTGCTGGTGGCTCCAGTTGTCCGAGCCGGCGCGATCAACCGACACTGCCAGATCCAGGTACAGGCCGACACCCATGCCCAGATCCTCGCAGCAGCGCCGGGCCCGGTCCAGTTGCAGCGCGGCCAGCCACTGCAGGTACTGGTAGAACCGGACCTCGTCGCCGTGTTCGTCGGCGAAGCGGCGCACCCGTGTGCCGTGCGGATCGCGCCAGTCCTCGGGCCAGGCCGGCCATCCCCACACCGACGGGTCCTGCGCATGCAGCCGGGCCTGAATCGACTCGAACAACGCGTGCTCGCGCAGCGCCGACCCGCCAAGGGCGACGAACTCGACAAAGGCCTGTCCCTGGTCGTCTGCGGCGGAGCCATCCGCGCCCAGGTGGTGCTGCGTGAAATGCGCGTACACCAGGTGCAGGATCTCGTGCTTGGCAGCAGCCACGCCGGGGTAATCGACCAGCGGCGCCTGGCGCAGACGGGCCAGGCGCTGCTGGAACTGCGGCGACCCGAAGCGCTGACGTGCCGGTGTGCAGTAGGCAAAGTCGGCCACCGCCGGCACGTCGATGTACAACACGTTGAGCTGCCTGCGCGAGCAGGGGCTGTACGGGCTGGCATGTGCCGGGTTGTGCGAGAACATCGCGTGCAGCGGATTGAGCCCGATGATGTCGGCTCCGCGAGCAGCCATCTGGCGCGCCAGTTGCTCCAGGTCGCCGAAGTCGCCGATGCCCCAGTTGCGCTGCGATCGCAGCGTGTACAACTG
Source organism: uncultured Rhodoferax sp. (assembly GCA_964483855.1). Taxonomy (GTDB): domain Bacteria; phylum Pseudomonadota; class Gammaproteobacteria; order Burkholderiales; family Burkholderiaceae_C; genus CAISIP01. The sequence continues at coordinate 3,052 of CAZADK010000101.1, read as the reverse complement.
CACCGCCGGTCCCCAGATGCGGCCACCGTCACGCAGCGCGGGTGGCCGGTAACACTGCGCTGGCGCGCAGACGATCAGGGCCTGCGCCGAGCCGTGCAGCGTGATGCCGTCGATCTGCAGCCGGTAATAACCGCAGGGCAATTGCAGGTCCAGCGGCAACTGCCGCACACACCAGGCCATGCCGGCGCGCTCGGTCGACTCGCCGCGCTGCAGCGCCTGGGCATCGGCATGGCCTTCGCGCAGCAGGCCATCGTGCTCGTCCAGCAGCCGCCAGTGCAATCCGCCACAACTTGCCGGCAGGCGCAGCGCCACACGCCAGTGCGTCACATCCTCGGACAACGTGACCACCGGCGCGATCGCCTGCTCCCAGTCGGCGTCGCGTGCCCTTGCAAAGGCCTCGCCCAGCGAGCCCGGCGCGTCGATGCCGGGATCGAACTCGCGTACCAGCGCCAGCAAGGCGTCGCGCCCGACCACCTTATGGTGGCCCCAGACATCGTTGTAGTAGGTCGCAATGCCGTAGTGGGCGCACAGGCGACGCAGCGCCGCCCGGTCCTCGCCGTGCCAGTGCTCAACCATGGTGCTGTCCGTCGACTGTCAGCACGACCGCACCGCGCTCCAGGCTCCAAGGGCCGGACTGCGGCATCTCGGCTCCCAGCGTGTACAGCAGGCGTCCTGGCGCCGGCGTCAGGCTTTGCGCGGCATCGGCGCCGAAATGGGCCAGCAGGTGCAGGTCTGCGGCGCCAGCGTCCCGGTCTGGCCCCAGGGGCCAGCGCAGTCGCAACGTGTCGCCGTCGACCGTGGCGTGGCCGGCTCGGCAGCCACGGCGCAGCAGTGCGAAGAGGTGGTCGCGGCGCAGGCGCAGCATCGCGCGCACATCGGCGTGCCACTGCCGGTGCGGCTCGCGCGCGAGTTCTTCCCAGCGCAGGCGCGAGGCGTCGAAACTGCCGGGCGCGTTCGGGTCGGGAATGGCCGCGCGCGCCGCCGCGCTGGCGAAGGCGGCAAAACGCCCGAACTCGGCACGCCGGCCCTCGGAGACCTGTTGTGCCAGCAGCGGGCCGAAGTCGCAGAAATACAGGAACGGCGACGAGGCACCGAATTCCTCGCCCATGAACAACATCGGCACATGGGGCGACAACAACACACAGGCCAGCGCGGCACGCACCAGCACCGGATCGGCCAGCTGGTGCAGGCGCTCGCCCAGCGCGCGGTTGCCGACCTGGTCGTGGGTCTGCAGGAACGAGACGAAGGCCTGCAGTGGCAAACCCTCGCAGGACTCGCCGCGCGCCGCGCCATCGCGAAACGGCGACGCCTGGCCCTGGTAGATGAAGCCCTGCGCCAGTGCCTTGCCCAGACCGTGCAGCGGCGCGGCCGCGAAGTCGCAGTAATAACCGTCGCGCTGCCCGGTCAGCCGCACATGGGCTGCGTGATGCAGGTCGTCGTTCCACTGGGCCTGCGCGCACAGCGCCGCGCCCGTGCCATCGCGCGTCAGCCACCGAGCCTGGTTGGCGTCATTCTCGAGCACCACATGGACCTGCCGCGTGCGGCCGGGCCCGTCGCGCAGCGCAGCGCAGATCTCGTGCACGATATGCTGGGGCGAGTCGTCGCGGATCGCATGGATGGCATCCAGGCGCAGGCCGTCGGCATGGAACTCCCCAACCCAATACAGGGCATTGCCGATCATGAAGTCGCGTACCGTGGCTGCCTGCGCGCCGTCGTAGTTGATGGCCGCGCCCCAGGGTGTCCGGTGCGCCGGGTTGAAGAACGCCGGGCAATACGCATGCAGGTAGTTGCCGTCGGGGCCGAAATGGTTGTAGACCACGTCCACCAGCACCATCAGGCCCAGCCGATGCGCCGCGTCGACCAGCGCGCGCAGTTCATCGGGGCTTCCGTAGGAGGGCTGCGGTGCGAACAGCAACACACCGTCGTAGCCCCAGCCGCGTTGCCCCGGGAAATGGGCCAGCGGCATCAGCTCGAGCGCGGTGACGCCCAGGTCGGCCAGGTAGGGCAGGCGCTGCCGAGCGGCGGCGAATGTGCCCTCGAGGGTGAACGTGCCCACGTGCAGTTCGTAGACCACCGCCTCGTGCCAGGGCCGGCCGCGCCAGTCGCCGTCGTGCCAACGGTAGGCGTTCGGGTCTATCACCTGGCTGGCGCCATGCACGCTGCCCGGGTTGAAGCGCGAGGCCGGATCGGGTACCACCAGGCCATCGGGCAGGCGGTAGCGGTAACTGTCGCCGGCGCGGGCGCTCAACAGTGCGAGCCGATGCCAGCCCTGTGCGTCGCGCTCCATGGTGTGTCCCGTGAACTGGTCCAGTGCGGCATGTTCGAGCACCACCGCCTGTGCACCCGGCGCCCACAATGCGAAAGCGACACCACCGCCGGCCATCAGCGTGGCGCCAAACGGCATCGAGAACCGGTCTGTCGTGCGCACGGGATTACCTTGCGTCCCGCGGACCGCGGGGCTGAGCGTCTTGGGAGCGGTCCGGCATCGCTGCATTCTCGCCGCGCAGCACCACGACTGAACGCGCCCTGAGTTCATAGGCCGGTGCCTCCCATGGCGGCGCTGCGGCATAGGGTGGCAGGCTCTCGGACGGTGCGACATATCCGTCATGGGTATCGAGGATGCGTTGCCACACGCCGGCCAACGGTGCTGCCGGCAAGGTGAACGTGAGGTCGTGATGGTGGGCGTTGAACAACAACAGGAAATGGTCGTCGACCAGGCTCTCGCCGCGTGGACCCTGCTCGACGATGCCGTTGCCCGACAGCAGCATGGCCACGCTCAAGGCGTCGTGGTTGTCCCAGTCATGCGGCTCCATCGGCTGGCCGTCGGCGCGGTACCACTCGCAGTCCTTGATCGTGTCGTCGTGCACCGGCTGGCCGCGCAGGAAGTTGCGGCGCCGGAATGACGGATGCCTTCGGCGCAGCGTGATGAGCTGGCGCGCGAACTGCAACAGGGCGGTGTTGTCCGGTGTCTGCGTCCAGTCCAGCCAGGCCAAACCGTTGTCCTGGCAGTAGACGTTGTTGTTGCCCTGGTGGCTGTTGCCCACCTCGTCGC
>CAZADK010000100.1:0-10582 GCA_964483855.1 uncultured Rhodoferax sp. | reverse complement strand
GGTGAAGGTGATGAAGTCGAAGACCGGCAATCCGGTGGCCTGCTGGATGTCGGCTGAAAAGGTCGGCAGGTTGGAGCATTCGAGCAGCATGGCGGCCATGTCCGGATGCCGCTCGAAAAACCGCCTGGCAATACCGACGATCTCGTCGCGCAACAGGTCCACGTCCATGTCTGTTCGCTTGCCACCCATGTGCGTGGCATAGAACTCGTGCGATTCCTCGATGCCCTCGATCACGACGTTCATGGTCTCGGTGATGCCGGCGGCATGCAGGAAAGAGCTGTCGAGCAGGCTCTTGGACGCGGTCAGGATACCGACCTTGCGGTTGCCGACCATTCGGCTGAGCAGTGGCACAACCATGAGCGGCGACGTGAACACCGGCACGCCCGCCGAAGCCGCGAGAAGGTCCTGGACGCCCACGAAGAAGCCGCATGCGGTCACGATTGCGCGCACCCCTTCGTCACGCAGCTCGATCGCCGCCTCGCGCAGGAGCAGGGCGCCTGCTGGCGGCTTGCCGTCAACCCACCGCGTCGGCGGCTTGGGCACATCGAAAAGATCCTTCACAACCTTCAGGCGCACCGGAAAATCGTAGCTCGACGCATTGGCCACATCGCCCGGCAGCACCGGGTAGCGCCTGCCATCAAACAGCAAAATGCCGATCGCCTGGCCATACAACGCGCGACCGCCCTTGGCGATCATGGCCGGCACTCCTGCACCGGCTTGCGATTGCGGACGAAAAAGTGGCACAGGCCCTTCGCCTGCATAGGATCTTGGTCTGTCTTCAATTTCCTGGCTCCTCAAAGCGTTCATGCCCATAGGCATGCAAAAGAAAGGCGGCAGCCGTTATCGCATGGCCTCCACCACGGCACGCACATCCTCCCATCTGGCACTGCGCGGGTTATGTGCCATGTTGCCACTCTTCATGGCAGCCAAAGCGAGCGCATCGCGTCCCATGGCATCGGGCACCACGGAATCGAGCCCGATCTCGAGCCCCACCCGCGATCTGAACCGCGCCACACCTTCTGCCGCAGTAGGCGCAGCCAGCAGCTCAGCTATCACCGGCGCTTTGCCGCCAATCCAGCTTTCATTGAAGGCAGTGACCGCCGGCAATGCAATCGCATTGGCCAGGCCGTGCGCAACGTGAAACATGGCGCCCAAAGGCGCGGCGATCGCGTGGCACAAACCCAATTGCGACGTATTGAAGGCGATGGCGGCCTGCATTGAAGCGATCATGCAGTGGCAACGCGCCGCCCTGTGCGAGGGATCTTCCACCGCGACAGGGAGCCAAGTGTGCAGGAGCCGCATGGCATTCCACGAGAAGGGTTCGGTCATTAGATTCGCAGACCTCGACACATAACCCTCCAGGGCATGAGTGAATGCGTCAAAACCCGTGTTGGCCGTAACTCCGCGAGGCAATGACACAGTCAACTCGGGGTCGAGCAATGCCACGTGGAACGGCAATGCTTCAGAACGATAACGCAACTTGATATCCGACCCGGTCTGGCCGATCACAGCCATTTCGGATACCTCACTGCCTGTACCGGACGTCGTTGGCACACCAACGAACAGGGAGGGATGCGGTCGGTGCGGAACATCGAATCCCGCAATCGCAGCCGCACCACCCGGGTTGACCAGCATCATCCGGGCCACCTTGGCCGCGTCCATGGTCGATCCACCACCGATGGCGACGATCATGTCAGGGTCCGTCTCTGCAAAGAGGGCATGGCAGGCATTCGTGACGTCAATATCCGGTTCACGGGCCGGGACGAAATAGATCGTCGGCACCGTGCCGGTCGCGTCGCCGAGGACTTTCGTCAGGCGGCGATGCAAATCGGTGTCGCGAAACACTTCATCGATCGCCAGTGCACAACGCCGGGCGCCGTGCCCGCGCGCGAGCGCTCCGACATGATCCAGTTGCCCCCATCCAAAGATGACTTGTCGGGTCGAATGCCGAAAAACGAAGGGCGGCGGCAGATCCAGCGGCAGGAGGCGCGTGGATACCATGCTACGCGAAGGCACTGCTGCCAATGCTGGACCCGCCATCGACGTGCAGGCATTGCCCGGTGACGAATCCACTTTCCGCTTGCATGAAGAACGACACTGCATTGGCAATGTCGCTCGGCGCGGCAATTCGCCCGATCGGCGTGCGGTCGACCTTGCGCTGTCGTTCGGCACTGCCAACCGGGTTGTTGGCGTTGAAGAAGTCTGTTTCCACCGGACCGGGGGCGACTGCGTTGACCGTGATGCCGTCGCGTGCCAGTTCGAGCGCCCAGGTTCGGGTGAAGCTCAGCAGCGCCGCCTTGGCCGCCGAGTAGGCCGTGCGCAACCGAAGGCCGAGCACCACCTCGCTGGAGATGTTGACGATGCGGCCAAAACCTTGCGCCCGCATGGAAGGCGCAAGCGCCTGCGCGCACAACAGCGCCGTGGTGACGTTGACCTCGAACGTACGGTCATAGGCATCCAGTGTGATGTCATCGAGCCCTTGGGGCACAACCATACCGACGTTGTTGACCAGTCCGTTGAAGGCAAACTCGCCAGCCAGCCTCGACACACAGGCGGCAACGGCGGAGCGGTCCTGCGCATCGACTTCGACCAGCAGCCCCGGGAATTCCCCGCGCATCGGCGCGCGCGCAAACCCCACGACCTGGTGGCCGGCGTCGGCGAGCCGTCGCGCGCATTCAAGGCCGATCCCTCTGGATGCACCGGTCACCAGAGTAACCCGTCCGGATGTCTCTTTCTTTTCGGCCACTTGCCACCTTTCACGGCGCAATTGCATGCGCGCACCAAACGCGTGCACCCTCGCCTGCCCTCATGATCCAACAATTTGAGTTTCTTTGCAAGAAACAAAACATGCTTGTGGGTATTGACACACCAATGACTGGCAAATAGACTTCTCCAGCGCAATTGCACTGAGGGGTAACTGACATGGGTGAGACCGTCGAGCAGAAGTTGGGTATCAGAACACCAAGCGGGCGTTATGTCGGCTACACCAGGAACCTGCGCCCCGAAGCCGATCCGGAGTTCATGCAGGTCGGTCCCGGCAAGCCATGCGGCGAGTACCTGCGTCGATTCTGGCAGCCCGTGTGCATGACCGAGGAACTGAACAAAGGTGTACCCGTTCGCCTGCGCATTCTGGGCGAAGACCTCGTCGCATTTTGCGATCTGTCCGGAGATTACGGACTGCTGCATTTGCATTGCAGCCATCGCAACACATCGCTGGAGTTCGGCTTTCTCGCAGAGCACGGCATTCGCTGTTGCTACCACGGCTGGCACTATGACGTGGACGGCACCATCCTGAACACGCCCGGCGAACCGCCGACGTCCAGGATCAAGGACAAGAAGTGCCATGGCGCCTATCCAGTCATTCCCTGGAAGGGCCTGCTGTTCGCCTACCTGGGGCCATTGGAAAGCGCCCCGCCATTCCCGATGTACGACACGATCGCAGATCTGCCCGAAACGGAATTGGTGCCCTACAAGATCGTGTACCCCTGCAACTGGTTGCAGGTGGCCGAGAACACCATGGACCCGGTGCACACGGTGTTCCTGCATTCGCGCCTGAATCGCTTCCAGTTCGAAGCTGCATGGCAGGTGATGCCGCTGCTCGAGTTCCACCAATCCGAGACACGGGTATACGCAACACTCGCCTATCGCTGGAAAGACATGATCTGGGTTCGCACCCAGGAGACCACCTTCCCCAGTTTCAGCCAGGTAGGCGCATTCTGGGAAGACGCCGAGAAGGAGAAGTACTTCCGGCGTGCCAGCATCACCAAGTGGACGGTGGCGATCGACGACACCCACTGCATGATCATTGCTTACCGCAGTTTCGGTCAGGCCATTGACCCCGACCAGCGCGGCAGGCGCGATCTGGTCGGACTGCAGTCAGTCGACTTCGACGGCCAGACGGAACTGCGCTCCTACGATGTGATGCAACGGGACCCGAGCGACTATGAAGCGCAGGTTTCGATCGGCCCGATGGCCCGGCATGCGGCGGAGAACCTGGCCACCAGCGATCTTGGCGTGGCCATGCTGCGGCGGGGCATCCGCAAGGGCATTCAGACGGTCCAAGATGGCGGTGAGTTGCCCAGGCTGCCGCAGGTGGACGGAGAAGTGGCCACCTATGTGCAGGACACCGTCATGCCATTCCGGCCCAGGCCGCAGGCCGAGGATGCCACGCTCATGCAGGCGCTGACGGACGCCATCATGGATGTTGTGAAGCGGGGCGACTCCCTTGGCGGCGCAGACCGCCGCGCGTTCATTGAACACGGGCTGCACGCACTGCGCAGCGACCCAAGGTTCGCTGCAGGATGAGCAGCCGGTTTTCCGCAATGGCCGGGCCCGCGCCGGCCCGCTGGGACTACCTGCTGGTTCCATCGTTTGCCGTGAGCTTCATCCTGCTGGCGGCCTCACAACTGACATTTCTGAAGGGCAGCCTTTACGCCGACCTCGGTCTGGGAAGTTTGGCAGCCAATGCCAGCGCCGGCAATTACGCGACCTTGCTGACGGACGAGTTCTACTTGAACGCCCTGCTCCTGACCCTCAAGGTCTCTGCGCTGGCCACCATATTCACGCTTTTGATGGGCTTTCCGGTGGCCTATGTGATTGCGCGCATGCGCTCGCGCTGGGCCATGCTCTTGCTGGCAGGCGTTGTCGTCTCATCATTCGTGACCATCGTGATCAAGGTCTACGGAATCATCGTGATCTTCTCGGCGGACGGCGGGTTCAACAAGCTGATGATGGCCCTTGGCTTGCTCGACCAGCCCTACACCATCATTGGCAATCAGACCGGCGTGGTCATCGGTTTGATGCAGTTCACCCTGGGTTTTGGCGTGTTGCTGCTGTACAGCGTGGTGCGCACCATTCCGGTTTCCCTGGAAGAAGCCGCAATGGTGCATGGCGCCGGACGTGCCCGGGTGTTCTGGCGCGTGATCCTTCCCCTGTCGCTGCCAGGCATCATTGTTGGTGCGCTGATGATCTTCAACATGTGCATGGGGGCGTTCACATCCGCCTCCTTGCTGGGTGGAGGCCGGGTGTTCACCCTGCCGGTGCTGATTCAACGCGCGGTCATCATCGAAACCAAGTACGGGATGGGTGCCGCGTTGGCGGCCGTTCTGCTGGTGGCGGTCATTGTGATCAATCTGGTGTCGGTGTATCTGGTCAAGCGACTGTCGGCAGCGCGCCTGGTGATCGCATGAATCCGAACAATGCACCACTGGCACCTCCCGCAAGCCGCGTGGCGCGGTGGCGCAGACCGAGCGTGGGCGCGATAGCGAAATACGCATGGGTCACGTGGGCCTACCTCTTTCTTCTTGCTCCGATGGTTGTCGTGCTGGGCTCCTCGCTCGACGGGACCACTGCCTACAGCGGGGTGGTGTTTCCGCCGCAGGAACTCACGCTCAAGTGGTATCGGCAGATTCCCGCGTCGCATTACAACGCGCTCGGGCTCTCGCTGGTGCTCGGCCTCTCCGTTGCCATCGGCGCCTGCCTGCTCGGCATACCGGCCGCCCTCGGGGTCGTTCGAGGCAAGCTTCCCGGCAAGTCCATGTTTCTCGCGTTTTTCCGCGCGCCAATGCAGATCCCCGCGGTGGTTACCGGTGTGGCATTCCTGAAGCTCTACTACGCGTTCGGGGATGCAACCGGGCTGTACCTGAACGCCACCTTCGCCGGGCTTTATCTCGGGCACCTGTTTGTTGCCACGCCGTACGTGATCGGTACCGTTGTCTCGGTGCTGCAGCGGTTCAACTTGCGACTCGAAGAAGCTGCCATGAGTATGGGCGCGAGTCGCTGGAGTACGTTTCGCCGGGTAACGCTGCCCACCATCATGCCGGGGGTCCACGCTGGCGCGCTTTATGCATTCATGGTGTCGTTCTCGGACGTACCGATTGCGATGTTCCTGACAGCGCCCGGATTTTTGACCTACCCGGTTGAACTGTTTTTCGGCATTGAGACGGATTTCAATCCATCGGTACTGGCTTCCGCGTCGCTGGTGATCCTGTTCTCTCTGGGACTGCTGCTGCTGGTACAGCGCGTCATCGGGCTTGACACCGTCGTGCATTCGCGTAGTTAGCGTTGGTTGTCAATGGTGGCCTCGTGGCGACTCGAGGCCGTTTGAAACGTGGTTTGAAAGGAATGAACATGAGCAAGGCATGGAAACGATTCGGTGCGCCCCTTCTGGCGACAGTGGCAGCGATGACACCACTCTTGTGGAGCGTGGACGCCGCCGCACAGGCAAAGCCGTTCGACGGTGTGACCCTGCGTGTCGGCACGTTTGGGGGGCCGTGGAGGGACGACCTCGTCAAGTATGTGCAGCCGAAAATGGAAGCGCTGGGCATGAAGGTCGAATTCGTCATCGGCAGTCCGCAGGACAACCTGGCCAAGATCATTGCCGCGCGTGGTCGCGAGGCGCCGTTCGACGTCGTTGAAATCCTCGACGCGCAAATCGATCAGATGGCTGACGCCGGGATGCTGGCTCCGATCGACTACGCCGGGATACCCAACGCCAATCAGATCGAGCCATGGCAACGAGGAGCCAATGCGGTCGGCAACTGGACGACCCAGGAGGTCATCTGCTATGACAAAGGCAAATTCGCAGAGCTTGGCATTGCCGTCCCGACAACCTACAAGGATCTTGCCAACGACAAACTATCGGGGCGCGTGATGTACGCAGATATCACGGGCGGCGGTGGCCTGGCCAATTTCGCCGGTATCGTTTATGCGTCCGGCGGCGACACCACCAATGTCAAGCCTGGCCTGGACACGCTCAAGACCTTCAAGGGTGTCAAGTTCTGGAAGGCCGGTGGCGACATCGTCTCCGCATTCAAGGCCGGTGACATCTACGCCGCGGTAGCGCATACCGGTTGGTGCCTGCGCGCTGCCAAGTTTGCTGCAGCGAACGTCGCCACGTCGCACCCGAAGATCAACGCAGGCAAGACCGGCGTGCTGAAGGTGGGCTGGCTTGGTGTCGTCAAAGGTAGCAAGAACCCTGCTGCCGCGATGGCTTTTATCAACGCGTATCTGGATGAAGAGTTCCAGGTCGCTTTTGCCAAGAACAGCGGTGTGTGGCCTGTGAACAAGAAGGCAATGCAGCGCCTTCGTACGGAAGATCCGGTGTTTGCGGCAATGAACATGCTGGATGCCGCTGACGTGGAGCGGATGCTGCGCGTCGATTACAAGGGCGTCAACGTCAACAACTGGTACGACCAGTGGAACCGCGCGGTCAGCCGCTGACCGGCCGGGCAAACGCCGGGACCCACTGATCGAGTGACAACGTGTCAAGAGTCGAACTCAAGAACGTCACGAAGCGCTACGGAGATGCCGTCGCGGTTCACGACCTCAGCCTGGACATTCGCGAAGGCGAGTTCCTCACCCTGTTGGGCCCCTCGGGGTGCGGCAAGACCACTACCTTGCGCATGGTCGCCGGATTCGTGTTGCCCACCAGCGGCACGGTCCGGCTGGGCGACGACGATGTCACCCACCTGCCACCCAACAAGCGCGGGATCGGCATGGTGTTTCAGGACTACGCCCTGTTTCCTCACATGACGATCGGTGAGAACATTGCCTTCGGGCTGACCGAGCGCCGGGTCGCGAAGTCCGAGATCGCAACGCGGGTGAAAGAATTGCTGGAGATGGTACGACTTGCCAGCCTGGAACATCGCTACCCCCCTGAGTTGTCAGGAGGACAGCAGCAGCGGATCGCAGTCGCGCGCGCGGTTGCCTACTCGCCGCGTGTACTGCTGATGGATGAGCCGCTCGGCGCCCTAGACCTGAAGCTGCGTGAGGTCATGCAGGCCGAGATTCGGCAGATACAGCAACGCCTGGGGACCACCACCGTCTACGTGACACACGACCAGACGGAGGCCATGCACATGTCGGATCGGATCGTTGTCATGAACGACGGCCGTATCGAACAGATCGGCAGTGCCGAGGAGATCTACGACCGCCCCGTGACCCGATTCGTGGCAAGCTTCATCGGCCAGATCAACCTGCTGAATGCCGCTGTTGTCGGACGCGATGGCAACGCTGCCATCGTCGAGATCGCTGGAAGACGCCTGAAAGTGAACGACTCAGGGCAGGCCGCAGGCCCCATCACCCTGGGCCTGCGTCGGGAACATCTGGAACTATGCACGCAGTCAGCTGCCCCCACCGGCTTCAACGTGCTGCCCGGACAGATCGTCGGACGCACCTTCTCCGGTAACCTGGTGCATGTCGAGGTGGCTCTTGATGGCGGGCAAAGTGTCACGGTGGATGTGCGGCCCGAGGCCGCTGTAACGGCCCCGGGAACACCTATCTCGGTGGCCTGGCCCCCACAGCGCGGCACCATCCTTTTGCACTGACGAAAACCGATTGCCGGAGTATGAAGCATGACCCAGCGCGTTCCCATCAACCCGGGGCTTGTCGAATGGTCGGGCGATAACCCTGGAATCTACCTGCGCGAGCGTGCCGACGGTCCGTTCGTGACGCTGGCGCTTTTCTTCCAGGTTGTCCTCTCACCCCATGGCCGCGGCACGGCGATGCTGGTACTCGGGGCTCCCGATCAGGCTGGCACATGGCCGGGCACACCGAACCTGATGATCACGGACAACCAGGCGCTGGCGCGTTACCTGATCGATGGTTTCGTGGTGAACATGCCGGCATTTCGTGCCAAACCTGCACTCCAGGCGCTTGCCGTGCTCGCGCTGACCGACGCATCCACCGAGCGCCAAGGCCATCGCCATTGCGAGCGCGTCATGAGTGGAGATCTGGTCGCCGAAATGGCATGGGAGCGGCTGGGTGTTCCCTTCGCGGTGGAAGTCAATCCCGGCCAATCCGCCACCGGAACGCACCAGATGTACAGCATCTTTTTAGAGGCCAAGACGGCAACGGTCGCGCTCGGCGGCACCAGGTTGCCGGGAACCGTCACCGATCGGCAACTGTTCGGTCGCACCATCAGCACGGCCTTCCTTGCCTTTTCCGAGACCTGGGTCAAACCGGTACCGACATGACCTGTTGTCCGGGTCCGTTTTGCACAGGACATTTGCCATGCCCCTAGGCGTCCCCATCAACCCAGGCCGCGTCTGCTGGACTGGCGAAAACCCGGGCATCATGCTCAAGGAGCGACCCGACGGGCCGTGGTCTGCCCTAGCATTGTTCTTTCGCGTAGCGTGGTCTCCTCAAGGAGCCGGGATCGCATTGGTGCTGTACGAACAGCCTGATCGGGTGGCATCCCTGCCCGACTGCTACAACGTGGTCATCACAGACAACCAGCCGATGGCGCAGTTCCTGATGACCGACTTCGTGGGGAAGTTCGGCGTGTTTGGTGAGGTGCCGGCATTTGCGAACATGCGATATGTGCCTGTCACACACGCAAACACCACCGGTGATCCGCTAGGCAATCGTTATTGCGAAACGGTTGCCAGTGACGCGCTGAGCGTCGACCTGGTGTGGGAGAAACTGGGCCCACCGACGGCCATCGAAGTTCCCCCGGAGTTGTCAGGAACCGGCCAGCACACCATGTTCAGCCTGCTGGTCGAATCACGTGAGGCAGCCATATACGTCAATGGCAAGCGGCTCGCGGGAACCCCTCAACCACGCGAGCAGGCCGGCTTGCAAACCACCACGGCTTTCCTCTACTTTGCGGAGTCATGGATTTCCGGCTGAGAGCCCGCCCAGCCGCAGACTGAAAAGGCCGCAGCAAGCCTCAGAACTCCGTGCGAGCCCCAACGGCAGCCAGACCGGCGCGTGCCACAGCCAGATCCTCGTCGCCAGACCCGGAGCTGACACCGATACCGCCCACATGATGACCATCGAGCACGACGGGCAGTCCGCCTGCCAGGTTCGTGTAATGCCCATCCGTGGCCAGGCCGACACCGAGTTCGTATTCCTTCGGCAACGCCCCCGAGGGGTGGCGCCGCTCGGCGGCAACCTGCGCCTTGCGCAGGGCAGGCCCCCCAGCGAGCGCCGCAGCGCCGTCGGTTCTGCCATAGGCCAGAAGATGCCCGGCATCGTCCATCACGGCAATGCACTGCGGCACCTTCATGGACTCGGCATGCGCCACCGCTGCGGCCAGCATTTCCGCAGCCGCTGCATAGCTGAGTTTCATGGACGGAATCAGGTGTTTTTTCATGTTGGGGCTCCATTCAGGGTCATCGCTTGGGAAGGTATTTCTTGTCCACACACCAGGCGCCATCAACGCGACAGCAATTCAAGCAAAGCGGCGTCGAGAAAGGCCATGTCCGGCGCGTGCAGGCCGGGCGCCCCGGCGATGTGCCCCCAGTCCGAAGGAATGGGCCGCAGTTCGGCATCGCGCATGTGCTGCAGCTGGAAGGCGTTGTCTGCCACCGGGAAATAGAGATCTGTCGCACCGGGGAGCAACATGGTGCGTGCCGTGATCGCCCGGAGAGCCTTGACGTAGTCACCGCCATACATCGGGTTGTCGCTGATATCCGAACGTTGCCACGTGTGCAGCATCGCCAGCAGGTCGTTGGCGTCGAACTGCAGGAAATTCGCCTCCCAGAACGCCGTCATGTGGTCGTTCGCACTGGAGTGCCCGAGTTCCTTGTACAACCCGTCGCGATAGAACGCCTGAGACGGGCCCCAACCAGCCCACACC
>CAZADK010000099.1:0-10600 GCA_964483855.1 uncultured Rhodoferax sp. | reverse complement strand
CACGCAGGAATTCGCGTGCGTTGTCGCGCCCCTGGCCGATCTTCTCGCCGTTGTAGGCGTACCAGGCGCCTGACTTGTCCAGGATCTGGGCGTTCACACCCATGTCGATGATCTCGCCGTGGCGGCTGATGCCTTCGCCGAACAGGATGTCGAACTCGGCGGTCTTGAACGGCGGCGCGACCTTGTTCTTGACGACCTTGACCTTGGTTTCGTTGCCGATCGCCTCGTCGCCCTTCTTGATCGTGCCGGTGCGGCGGATATCGAGCCGCACCGAGGCGTAGAACTTGAGCGCATTGCCGCCGGTGGTGGTCTCGGGGCTGCCGAACATGACGCCGATCTTCATCCGGATCTGGTTGATGAAGATCACCATGCAGTTGGTCTTCTTGATGTGCGCGGTGAGCTTGCGCAGCGCCTGGCTCATCAGCCGCGCCTGCAGGCCGGGCAGGGAATCGCCCATCTCGCCTTCGAGTTCGGCCTTGGGCGTGAGCGCCGCCACCGAGTCGATGACGATCAGGTCGACCGCGCCGGAGCGCACCAGCGAATCGACGATCTCCAGTGCCTGCTCGCCGGTGTCGGGCTGGCTGATCAGCAGATCCTGCAGGTTGACGCCCAGTTTCTGCGCATACTGGATGTCGAGTGCATGTTCGGCATCGACGAAGGCGCACTGACCGCCCGTCTTCTGCATCTCGGCGATGGCTTGCAGTGTCAGCGTGGTCTTGCCGGACGACTCCGGGCCGTAGATCTCGATCACCCGCCCGCGCGGCAGGCCGCCGACGCCCAGCGCAATGTCGAGCCCCAGCGAACCGGTCGAGACCACCTGGATGTTCTCGATGACCTCGCCTTCGCCCAGCCGCATGATGGTGCCCTTGCCGAACTGCTTTTCGATCTGGGCCAGTGCCACCTGCAGGGCTTTGGCTTTTTCGCTGCTGGCAGCGGTGAGGTTCTTGACGGGTGCGTCCATAAGAATTTCCTTTTGAAACAAGGGTTTGGAATGAATTTTTTTCTGGTTTTAACAACAGGCTGGATGCTTGAACAGTAGTTTATGCCAGTTCATTGAAGTTTGAGAACAGTTTTTTTGGTCAATTTGATTTACCATTTTCGGTGTGAGCCCTCCCGCCTTGTCCACCGGTTGGCGCCAGACCCATCTGGGCCGCCTGGCCGAACTGGCACGCCTGCGTTTCGACGCCCGGGTGCTCGCACTGATGGCCCGCAACGACGAACTGGCCTTGTCGCTCTCGCATCTTGCCGCACGCGGCAAGCTCGGCGCATCGCACATTCAGATTACGCGCCACCTGGCCGAAGATGGCAGTCGACTGACCGACCTCGCACGCCAGGGCGGCATCACCAAACAGGCCATGGGCAAGCTGGTGGACCAGTGCGCGGCCTGGGGGCTGGTCGAACGCCACCCCGATGCCCGGGACGCGCGCGGCATCCAGATCGTCTTCACTGCCAGCGGTCGGCAGTGGCTGGCCGCCTACCGGCAGGCGGTCGAACAGGCCGAAGCCGAGTTCCGCCAGGCGGTCGGTCCCGAAGTCGCCACCGTGGTGCAGCTCGGCCTGGAGGCCTATGTGGCCTGAGCGCCGCCGGGCCGCTCCCAAGGCGCTCAATCCCGCAGTCCGCAGGACGGAGGGCGAAGGTGTTCCCGTTGCCGCCGCCAGGCCGCTCCCAAGGCGCTCGCAGCGCAGCGAGCAGATGCAAAGCCAGACGACACGGGTGAACCCGCTAGGGCAACACGGGAGCGACGCCTAGAATCGATCGCGAGCCGGTACCGGCCGACAACAGATCGCGGCTTGCCCGCAGGAGGAGACATCCATGCGCATACTGATCGCCGAGGACGACGGTGTTCTGGCCGACGGACTGTTGCGCGCCCTGCGCGGCACCGGCGCCGCCGTCGATCACGTGGCCACCGGGAGTGAGGCAGATGCCGCACTGATGACCAACAAGGAATTCGACCTGTTGATCCTGGACCTGGGCCTGCCCAAGATGCACGGGCTGGAAGTGCTGCGCAAGCTGCGCGCCCGAGGCTCGACTTTCCCGGTGCTGATCCTGACCGCCGCCGACAGCGTGGAGGAGCGGGTCAAGGGTCTGGACTACGGCGCCGACGACTACATGGCCAAACCCTTCAGCCTGCAGGAGTTGGAGGCGCGGGTCCGCGCTCTGCTGCGCCGGCGCATGGGCGGCGCCAGCGACAACATACGGCATGGCCCGCTGGTGTACGACCAGGCCGGGCGGGTAGCAACCATCGATGGCCAGATGATCGACCTGTCGGCGCGCGAGCTCGGCCTGCTCGAGGTGCTGCTGCAGCGCGCCGGGCGCATGGTCAGCAAGGACCAGCTGGTCGAGCATCTGTGCGAGTGGGGCGACGAGGTCAGCAACAACGCGATCGAGGTTTATGTGCATCGGCTGCGCAAGAAGATCGAGAAAGGCCCGATCCGCATCGCGACCGTGCGCGGCCTGGGTTATTGCCTCAAGCTGCTGCCTGGCGAAGTGGCGCCAAACGCGACGCGCCAACCTACAACGACGTGAAACTGTTTCAGCGCGAGCAGCGTTCGCTGTTCGGCGAAATCCTGGACTGGATGCTGACGCCGCTGCTGCTGCTGTGGCCAATCAGCCTGGTGCTGACCTGGTTCGTGGCCCAGAGCGCGGCCGGCAAACCGTTCGACCAGGCGCTGGAAGTCAATGTCGGCGAACTCGCCGCACTGGTCCAGACACGTGGCGGACAACTGCGCTTCGACATGCCGATGCCGGCGCGCAAGCTGCTGCGCGCCAGCGAATCCGACACCGTCTACTACCAGGTCACCGGCGCGCGCGGCGAGTTGCTCGGTGGCGAACGCAACCTGCCGCTGCCGCCGCAGGACGAGCCGCCGTTCTTCGGCCAGGTGCGCTTGCGCGACGACAGCTACCTGGGCGACAACCTGCGCGTAGCCTACAAATGGCTCGAAGTCGACCTGCCGATGGGCCGGCCGGTGCTGGTCCAGGTGGCCGAGACGCTGGACAAACGGGCCGTACTGGCAACCGAGATCGTCAAGGGCGTGATGCTGCAGCAGTTCATCATCCTGCCGCTGGCCGTGCTGCTGGTCTGGCTTGGCCTGGCCTACGCGATCAAGCCGCTGAACCAGCTCGAAGAGCGCATCCGCGCGCGCAAGCCCGACGACCTCAGCCCGCTGGACGACCGGTCGGTGCCGCAGGAGGTCGCGCCGCTGGTGTCGTCGGTGAACGACCTGCTGCAACGCCTGACCAAGTCGATCGAACACCAGAAACGATTCCTGGCCGACGCTGCGCACCAGCTCAAGACACCGCTGGCGGGCCTGCGCATGCAGGCCGACCTGGCACAGCGCGAGGGCGTGAGCGCCGAGGAGTTCAAACTCTCGCTGCGCCAGATCGGCAATGCCAGCGTGCGCGCGACACACACCGTCAACCAGCTACTGGCGCTGGCGCGCGCCGAAGGCAGCGGCTCGGCCATGGCGCGCCAGCGCTGCGACCTGGCCGAACTGACCGTGGCTGTGGTGCAGGACTGCCTGACGCGCGCGAACGACAAGGCGATCGACCTGGGCTACGAGGGCGAAACACCAGGAGCCAATGGCGTTGCGCTGCAGGGCAATGCGACACTGCTGTCCGAGCTGATCCGCAACCTGCTGGACAACGCCATCCACTACACCCTGTCGAGCCCGGAGCATCCCGGCTTGGTGACGGCGCGGGTGCTGGCCGATCCGTTCGGCAAGGTGGTATTGCTGCAGGTCGAGGATTCCGGGCCGGGCATAACGCTGGCCGAACGCGAAATGGTGTTCAAGCCGTTCTACCGGGTGCTGGGCAGCGGCGTCGATGGTTCCGGGCTGGGCCTTCCGATCGTGCTCGAGATCGCCCAGTTGCATCGCGCCACGGTCAGCATCGAGGACATGGACAGCCGCCGCGACCCGCCGGGCTGCCGATTCGTGGTACGTTTCGACACCTCCGTCGATGCGACGCAGACCAGCAGCGTCGGGTAAGGCTTCGGTAAGACCGCGGTCGTAACCTGCCATGGTGGGCCGCCGTGCGGCGCGACGGGGCATACGGGCGCTCGACAGCCTCGGGGACACGACCATATCGAGGAGGCAACATGACCAGGACGCGGGGCCAGCAGCGGCTGATTGCGCTGTTCTTTGCAGCGCTGATGGCGCTGAACTACCCATTGTTGTCATTGTGGAACCCGCAGGCCACGGTGTTCGGGCTGCCGCTGTTCCCGACCGCGTTGTTCGGCCTGTGGGCGGCGCTGATCGCGTCCATGGCCTGGTTGCTGGAACACGCCGGCGACTGAACAGCACCGTTGCAGCGCGACACCCGCCATGTTGTCAGCCCCCCTGGTCGTCGGCGCCTCGTTCGCCTACCTGCTGCTGCTGTTCGCAGTGGCCAGCCTGGGCGACCGGCGCAGCGCGCAAGGGCGCTCGCTGATCGACAACGCCTGGGTCTATGCCTTGTCGATGGCGGTGTATTGCACCGCCTGGACCTACTTTGGCAGTGTCGGGCGCGCCGCCAGCGCCGGCATCTGGTTTCTGCCAATCTATCTGGGGCCGACCCTGGCGATGGTGCTGGCGTGGCTGGTGGTACGAAAAATGCTGCGCATCGCCAAGAGTTACCGCATCACCTCGATCGCCGACTTCATCGGCAGCCGTTACGGCAAGAGCCCGTTGCTGGCGGGCCTGGTCACGCTGATCACGGTGGTGGGCATCATCCCCTACATCGCGCTGCAGCTCAAGGCGGTGTCGGTCGGTTATGCGGTCATGACCACGCCGCTGGGCCAGCCCATGGCAGACCAGGGCCCGTGGTGGCAGGACAGCACGCTGTATTTCGCGCTCGCGCTGGCCGCTTTCACCGTGGTGTTCGGCGCACGCCGGCTCGACACCTCCGAGCGCCACGAAGGCATGGTGGCGGCAATCGCATTTGAGTCGCTGGTCAAGCTGCTGGCCTTCCTGGCGGTCGGCATATTCGTGACCTACGGCCTGTTCGACGGCTTCGCCGACATCTTCGCGCGTGCCAACGCGGTGCCGGAGCTGGCCCGACTGCTGGTCAACGAGCCGCCGTTCGCCTATGGCCAGTGGTTCTCACTGACACTGCTGGCGATGTTGTCGGTGGTGCTGCTGCCGCGCCAGTTCCAGATCATGGTGGTGGAAAACGTCGATGAAAGACACCTGCGCCGCGCGGCATGGGTGTTTCCGGCCTACCTGCTGCTGATCAACCTGTTCGTGTTGCCGGTCGCACTGGGCGGGTTGCTGCTGTTCGGCTCCGGCACCATGGACCCGGAGGCCTTCATTCTGTCGCTGCCACTGGCCCATGGTCAGCCGGCGCTCGCGCTGCTGGTGTTCATCGGCGGCCTGTCGGCTGCCACCGGCATGGTGATCGTCGAGACCATCGCGGTCTCCAGCATGGTCTGCAACGACCTGGTCATGCCCTTGCTGCTGCGGTCCCGCCGGTTCGGCGCGCGCGCTGTCGGCGATCTCACCGGCATGTTGCTGACGATCCGGCGCAGCGCGATCTTCGTCGTCATGTTGCTGGGCTACAGTTATTTCCACCTCGCCGGCGAAGCCTACGCGCTGGTCAGCATCGGATTGATCAGTTTCGCGGCCGTCGCGCAGTTCGCGCCGTCGCTGTTCGGCGGCATGTATTGGCGCGGCGGCACCCGCCTGGGTGCCATGGCAGGGCTGTTACTGGGGTTCGGGTTGTGGGTCTACACACTGATGCTGCCGTCGATCGCCAAATCGGGCTGGTTGTCGACCGACTTCCTGCAGCACGGCCCCTGGGGCGTGGCCTGGCTCAAGCCCGAGCAACTGCTGGGCCTGGGCGGGCTGGATAACCTGACCCATTCGCTGTTCTGGAGCCTCGCCGTCAACCTCGCAGCGTATGTCGGCCTGTCCTTGTGGCGCGGCCCGTCGCCGGCCGAGACCAGCCAGGCGCTGCTGTTCGTCGAGGTGTTCAAGCGCAACAAGAACCGGGAGCCGGTGTTCTGGCGCGGCCGGGCCCGGGTGCAGGATCTGGCCGAACTGGCGGCCCGATTCATGGGCCCGGCACGCGCGCACGGTTTGTTCGCCGACTATGCGCGCCGTGCGGGTGTATCGCACATCGAGCAGATCGAGCCCGATGCCCAACTGGTGCGCCACGTCGAGATCGCGCTGGCCGGTGCCATCGGCAGCGCCTCGGCACGGGTCATGGTGGCCTCGGTCGCGGACGAGGATGCGCTGGTGCTCGAGGACGTGCTGCAGATCCTGGACGAGGCCAGCAAGGTGCGCGCCCATTCGGTCGAACTGGAGCAAAAATCGGCATCACTGGAGCGCGCCACGTCGGAGCTGCGCGCCGCCAATGCGCAGCTCAAGAGCCTGGACCGGCTCAAGGACGATTTCATGTCCTCGGTGACGCACGAGTTGCGTACCCCGCTGACCTCGATCCGCGCGCTGGCCGAGCTGATGGCCGATGACCCGGAGATGCCGATAACCCAACGCCAGCAGTTCATCGGCATCATCGTCTCCGAGACCGAGCGCCTGAGCCGGCTCGTCAACCAGGTGCTGGACCTGGCCAAGATCGAGTCCGGGCACGCGCAGTGGCACAACACCGACGTGGACCTGCGCCAGTTGCTCGAGCAGGCGGTGCAGACCACGGCCGAGGTGCTCCATGAACGTGGCGCCCAGGTGCAGCTGTCGCTGCCAGACCATGCCGTCGTGTTGCGCGCCGACCCGGACCGCCTGACCCAGGTCGTGCTCAATTTGCTGACCAACGCCGCCAAATTCGTGCCCGCGCAGGCCGGGCGGGTGCAGGTCGATCTGACGACGAATTCCCAAGGGGTGCGAGTATCGATCCACGACAACGGCCCGGGCATCGCGCCCTCGCAGCACATGCTGATCTTCGAGCGTTTCCACCAGATCCAGGGCGAGGGATACCGCCCGCAGGGCACTGGTCTGGGCCTTCCGATCAGCCGCCAGATCGTCGAGCATTTCGGCGGCCGGATCTGGGTCGATGGCGACGCCGGCCCGGGTGCCTGCCTGGTGTTCGAACTGCCCTGGAATACGATGGCATCGGGCGCGCCGGCTGCAACTGCAGGTGCAGCATCGACCGGCGCGCCACACAACCGGGCCGAGCCCGAACCGCAATGAGGCATGCTGCCATGGCACACAAGATCCTGATTGTCGATGACGAACCCAATATCCTGATCTCGCTTGAATACCTGATGCAGCGCGAAGGGTTCGAGGTCAGCGTCGCGCGCGATGGTCTGCAGGCGATCGCCGCGATCGAGAACAACCCGCCGGACCTGGTCCTGCTCGACGTGATGATGCCCGGCAAGACCGGCCTGGAGGTCTGCCAGCATGTACGTGCCCAGGACCGGCTGCGTGAAGTGTGCATCGTCATGCTGACCGCCAAGGGCCGCGAAACCGACGTGGCCAAGGGCCTGGCGCTTGGCGCCAACGCCTACGTCACCAAACCCTTCTCCACCCGCGATCTGGTTGCCCAGGTGCGCGAACTGCTGCAGACAAAGGGACCATGAACCGTCTTGCCCATCACCGGGCTGCTGCCGCACCATCGAACGCGAAGGCCGGCCCATGGCGCTGAAGTCGCGACGCTGGTTTGCCTTGCTGGCGCCAGGGGTGGTGCTGGGCATCTGGGCGATACTGCTGGCGGCACTGGCCTGGACGGCGCTGCCACAGGCCGGCCGCGAGGCCGTGGCGCCTGCCCTCGAGCCGCTGATCGCGCTGGCTGTAATGGCCTGGCTGATCGGCAGTGCCTTTCTGGCACGCTGGATGCAGGGCCTGTTCCATGACCACGTGCAGGCGCTGGCCCGGCTGCAGGAACATGTCCGGATCCGCGTCGCCGGGCAGACCCGCGAGCCGCTCAAAGCGCAGGGCAGCGTCGAAGCCCGCGCGCTGGCCGCTGTCATCGACACGCTGGTGACGCAGCGCAACCAGTTGCAGGATGACATCGCTCGCCAGGTGCGCGAGGCCAGCCGCAACATCGAGCAGGAACGGCGGCGCCTCGCAGCCCTGATGGCCGAACTGCAGCAAAGTGTCGTGGTCTGCAACCTGGACGGACGTATCTTGCTGTACAACAATCGCGCCCGGCTGCAGTACCAGGCGCTGGCGCCGCAGCCGGCACTGGCCGATGGTGCCGGGACGATCGGGCTCGGGCGCTCGATCTACACCGTGTTCGACGCCAAGCTGGTGGCCCACGCACTTGACGCCATCGGGCGCCGGCTCGAACGCGGGGCCGCCAATGCGTCGGCGCAGTTCGTCACCACCACCCGCTCCGGTCAATTGCTGCGGGTGCAGGTGGCCGCGGTACGCGACGAGCCCGACCCTGCCGAGGCAAAAGAGTCCGCGCCAGGGCAGGACAAACCGAAACTCAGCGGCTTCGTGCTGCTGCTGGAGAACCTGACCCGCGACTTCGAGCAACAGTCGCTGCGCGACCAATTGCTGCATGCGATGACCGAGGGCAGCCGCAGCTCGCTGGCCAACCTGCAGGCGGCTCTGGAGATGCTCGAGTTCCCGGACCTCGAGGTGCCGATGCGCGAGCGTTTCCTGGCCGTGGTCCGGGAAGAATCCATGGCCATGAGCGAGCGTGTGCAGAAACTGGCGCAGACGGCATCGAGCAGCCTGAAAACGCGCTGGCCGATGGAGGACATGCTGGCTGCCGACCTGGTCGCGGCGCTGGTGCGGCGCATCGATGCCATCGATGGGCTACAGGCGTCGGGCGCACCGATCGACCCCGACCTGTGGCTGCGGGTCGAGAGTTTCTCGCTGATGCAGGCGCTGGCCTACCTGGCCGATCGCCTGGCCCAGGAATTCGACGTGCGCCGACTCACGGTGCGGCTGGCTGCCTCGGGGCCCCATGCCCAACTCGACCTGGTCTGGCAAGGCGCGGCGATGAGCACCGAGACGGTGATGACCTGGGAGCTGGACCCGATCCGCATCGGCGGCGAGTCGATGCCGCTGACGGTGCGCGACGTCGTCGACCGCCATGGCGGCGCGTTCTGGTTCGAACGCGACCGCGCGCGCCACGAGGCCTGGTTCCGCATCCTGTTGCCGCTGGGCGGCGCCAGTGCGCGCGACGCACAAGTGGCGGCGCAGGCGCTGACATTGACCCCCGATGAAAGCCGGCCAGCGTTCTACGATTTCGACCTGTTCAAGACGTCGGACAAGGCGCGTGATCTGCACGACCGCCGGCTCGACGACCTGTCCTACACCGTGTTCGACACCGAGACCACCGGACTGGACCCGTCCAGGGGCGACGAAATCATCCAGATCGGCGCCACCCGCATCGTCAATGGCAAGTTGCTGCACCACGAGGGCTTCGAACAGCTGGTCGACCCGCAGCGCCCGGTGCCGGTGGCTTCCACGAGGATCCACGGCATCACGCCAGACATGTTGCAGGGCCAGCCCGATATCCGAACCGTGCTCGGCGCTTTCCACGCCTATGCGCTAGACACCGTATTGGTGGCGCACAACGCGGCCTTCGACATGCGTTTCCTGCAGCTCAAGGAGGCTGCCAGCGGCGTCGTATTCGATCAGCCGGTGCTCGACACACTGCTGTTGTCCGACCTGGTGCATCCACAACAGGAGTCGCACGGTCTGGAGGCGCTGGCGCAACGCCTGGGTGTGCGGATCGTGGGCCGCCACACGGCGCTGGGTGACGCCATCGTGACCGCCGAGGTGTTTCTCAAGCTGGTGCCGTTGCTGGCGGACAAGGGCATCCACACACTGGGGCAGGCACGCGCTGCGGCGCAACAAAGCCGCTTCGCAAGGGTGCAGTATTGATCAGCCCCAGCCCTGGCTTTGCCAGGCCCCCCGAGAGGGTGCGCGGCCCGGCGTTTCCTCATGCGCGCGCCGTTGGAGAAGGGCTGGCAGGCTCAGGGACAAGGCAGCAGCGTCTTGCCCGCCAGCATAGGCGAAAGCTCGTCGAGCCGGGCCCGCACCGCCTGGTCGACCGGGGTGATGCGCAGCATGCTGGCCCGTGACTCGGCACTTTCCTGCACCACCTGCGCGCTGCGCACGCCGCGCCGGACCAGCGCCGCCATTTCGCTCGTGGCGCGCTCCTGGGATTCGAAGGTTCCCAGCGACAGGCCCGGTGCCAGCGCCGGGCTCGACACCGAGTCCACGCGCAGGCTCAAGGCCACCAGCTCGGCGCGCTTGCGGGCCAGTGCCTGGGCATCGGGGTACTTGCCCAGGTAGACGATCCAGCGTGGCGGCACCAGCACTTCGTTCAGCGACCAGACAGCTGCCGGCAGCACCACCTGAACACCCTGGCGCAACGCCGTGGCCTGGGCTTCGTCGAACAAGCCGGCCTGCAGACAGGTGGGCGCCGCCTCGGGCGCCTGCGCACGGGGCTGGGCGTCGGCCGGCAGCGCCGCCTCGACCGACAAGATGACCAGGGCTTCGGGCCGGATCTGCCGGGACAGCCGCTGGGGTTCGTCCTGGCGCAAGGGGCCGAAGCCATAGACGCGCAACATGTCGTGCGACCACGCGTAATAAGCCGCATTGAGCAAAACCAGCAGCAGGACCAGCAGACGCAACAACCTCGGGCCTCTCACGCTCTCTCAAGCAAATGTGGCTTTGCCACTTTGCTTGACCCCTGGGGGCGGGAATGA
>CAZADK010000098.1:3030-10662 GCA_964483855.1 uncultured Rhodoferax sp. | reverse complement strand
CCCCGCGCCGCGAGCAGTTGCTGGTGCGCGCCGCGCTCGACGATGCGCCCGCCATCCATGACCAGGATCTCGTGCGCATCGACCACTGTCGAGAGGCGGTGCGCGATCACCAGGGTGGTCTTGTTGCGCGCCACCGTCTGCAGCTCGGCCTGGATCGCGCGCTCGTTGGCCGAGTCCAGCGCGCTGGTAGCCTCGTCGAAGATCAGCACGGACGGGTCCTTGAGCAAGGTGCGGGCGATCGCCACCCGCTGTTTCTCGCCGCCCGAGAGTTTCAGCCCGCGCTCACCCACCGTCGCGTCATAACCCGCCGGCGTGCTGATGATGAAGTTGTGGATACGCGCCGCCCGCGCGGCCGCCTCGACCTGCTCCTGGCTGGCGCCCGGACTGCCGTAGGCGATGTTGTAGGCAATCGAGTCGTTGAACAACACCGTGTCCTGCGGCACGATACCGATCGCCTGGCGCACGCTGGCCTGGGTGACGGCGCGGATGTCCTGGCCGGCGATCGTGATGCGGCCGTGCTGCACGTCGTAGAAGCGGTACAGCAAGCGCGCCAGCGTCGACTTGCCCGCGCCTGAGGGGCCCACCACCGCCACCGTCTTGCCGGCCGGGATCTCGAACGTCACATCCTGCAGGATGGTTCGACGGGCTGCAGCGTCACCGCCTTTGCCGCTGTCATATGCAAAGGACACGCGCTCGAACCGCACGGTGGGTGGCCCGTCGGTGTGCAGCGCCGGAGCGCCCGGCGGATCGGCGATCTCGCGCTCCTGCTCCATCAGGCGGAACATCTTGTCCAGGTCGGTCAGGCTTTGCTTGATCTCGCGATACAACGTGCCCAGGAATCCGAGCGGAATGTAGAGCTGGATCATGAAGGCGTTGACCATCACCAGGTCGCCCAGCGTCATGCGGCCGTCCACCACGCCCTGGGTGGCGCGGTACAACATCGCCACCAACGAGGCCGCAATGATCAGCTGCTGGCCGGTATTGAGCAGGCTCAGCGTGCTTTGGCTCTTGATCGCTGCCTTGCGATACCGCTCCAGGCTCTCGTCGTACCGCCGCGCCTCGAATTCCTCGTTGTTGAAGTACTTGACGGTCTCGTAGTTCAGCAACGAGTCGATGGCCCGGCTGTGCGCCGTCGAATCGAGTTCGTTCATCTGGCGCCGGAATTGGGTGCGCCATTGCGTCACCGTCACGGTGAAGGTGATGTAGACCACCAGCGCGATGATGGTGATCCAGGCAAACCAGATGTCGAATTTCACCGCCAGCAGCGTCAGCACCAGCGTGACCTCGATCAACGTGGGACCGATGCTGTAGAGCGAATACGAAATCAACGAATGCACGCCGCGGGTGCCGCGCTCGATGTCGCGCGTCATGCCGCCGGTCTGGCGATCGAGGTGGAACCGCAGGCTCAGCGCGTGCAGGTGCCGGAACACCTCCAGCGAAATCGAGCGCGCCGCGCCTTCGGTGGCCTTGGAAAACACCAGCTCGCGCAGCTCGGTGAACAGGGTCGTCGACAAGCGCAGCAGGCCGTAGCCGAGCAGCAACGCCACCGGCACCACCAGCACGGCCTGCATCACCTCGCTGCCACTGGCCTGCGCCAGGTTGCGCCCGCCGTTCGGGCTCAACCCGTCGACCAGTTCCTTGAGCAGCAGCGGAACGCCGATGTTGGCCATCTTGGCGGCGATCATGAAGGCCAGTGCCGCCCCGACCCGCCACTTGTATTGCCACAGATAGGGCAGCAAGCGCGCCAGCGTCGACCAGTCGGACCGTTTGCTGTCGGAACCGCCCGACACCGCGGTCGCCGGCGCCGGCGGACTGGAATCAGCGATGGGGCGCATGAACTCTCGATGACGAAGGGGCTGTCGACGCTCGCCCAGGCCCGTCGAGGTCGCCCGCCATGCCCGGTACCACCTGGCGGCTGGCCCATTCCTCGATGGGGGTCAGGCGCACTGGCAGTTCTTGCAGAACTGCGGTCATGTCGACGCAAAACGGGCGCTCGGGCGCGTGGTTGTACCAGGTGTAGATCCGGCGCAACTCATGGATCAAGGGATCCACCTCGAGCGACGATTTGCCATCGAACGCCTGGCGCATCTGCTCACAGAACGCATCCACGCTCTGGCTCTGGTGCGTCAACGGTCGGCCCCAGGCCAGAGACAACTTGCGGGTCAGTTCTGGCAGGCGCACCGTCTCGGCACCGCCAACCGGGAAACACCGGCCCGCCAACTGCGGGCGATCCAGCGCAGCCAGCATCAGGGCCGCCAGGTCGTCGTGGCAGATCCAGCTCACGTCGAGCGTCTCCTTGTGTGCGTACCGAACGACGTTGTGCTGCGCGATCGACGGCCAGGCCCATGCCTTGAGCAAGTTGTCCAGGAACACCACGGGTTCGATGCTGACAGCCGCAATACCCGCGTCAAAAATGCGGCGGCGCATTTCATGGCGCGCATCCTGCGCAGCGAAGCCGCGCTTGTCGCGCGGCACCGGCAGGCTGGTGTTGAAGATCAGTGCCCGCGTACTGGGCGAGCGAGCCGCGGCCAATGCAATCGTTTCGGCGGCGGCCACCAGCGGCGCGGCAACCTGGAACGAGGTCGAGGGCAGGTTGAGGAAAACCGCCTGCGACCCTTCGACCGCTTGCGCAAGCGAGTGGCTGTCGGCAAAGTCAGCGGCAATCGTCTCGACCGCAGAACCCTCCACGCTCCAAGACCCGGGCGAACGGCTCACCGCAACGGGTTGGTGGCCCGCGCGAACCAGCGCACGCACCTGGGCGCTGCCCTGGTCACCCGTTGCACCGAACACCGTCACTCGCATGCTGACCTCCTTTCCATGGCGTGCCTCATATATGTTGTTACCCTGACCACCCGTGCGCAGGGCTGGCAGGCCGGTCGCGGCGATGGTGGGCTTCAGGGACAATTGCTCTGATTCCATTACCGGCCCGGACCATTGCAGGCCGGCGTCCGCCCGTTTCGATCAAGACTACCGATTGTGACCATGTCCAGCCCATCTGATTCCAGCAAGGTTCTGCTGCCCACCGACAAGGAACTGGTGCTCAAGGTCATACCCATGCCGGCCGACAGCAATGCCAACGGTGACATTTTCGGGGGCTGGGTCATGGCCCAGGTCGACCTGGCGGGATCGGTGATTCCGGCCCGCCATGCCCAGGGACGGATGGCCACGGTGGCGGTCAACCAGTTCGTGTTCAAGCAGCCCGTAAGGGTGGGCGACATTCTGTCGTTTTTTTCGTCGCTGACACGCATCGGTCGCACGTCGATCACTGTGCAGGTCGAGGTGTATGCGGAACATTTCCGCACCCAGGGTACCTACGTCAAGGTGACCGAGGCGTCGGTCACCTATGTCGCCATCGACGAACTCGGACGCCCGCGCGTGCTGCCCGCGCTAATCTGAGCCAGCCCGCACCGGGCGCGGCAGCAGCGGGTCGGGGTATGCCCTGTGCAAGCGAACAATGCGGCCTGCCTGCCAATTGGAAGGATCGACAGCATCACCTGCCGTAGTTAGAATGAATCGTATTGGGAAACCTATTTTCCATGCAGGAAACTATCCGTCTGCTGACGAAAACCCATGTTGATCCATTCCAGAAGGCGACCGATGACAATTTCCCGCAGAAACATTCTGGCCGCAACCGTGCTCGCCGTTGGCGCTGGCACCGGATCTGCGCAACCGGCCTACCCCAACCGCCCGATCAAACTGTTGTTGGGTTTTGCCGCCGGAGGCCCACTGGACACCTACACGCGGGTGTTGGCACAGGACATGGCCGTGACTCTGGGCCAGCCCGTGGTGGTCGAGAATCGCCCCGGGGCCAGCGGGCAGATCGCAACCGATGCCACCGCAATGGCAGAGCCCGACGGTTATACGCTGATGTCGACCGCATCGACGTTCGTCGTGAACCCGATCCTGATGAAAAAGTCCAAGCCCGACCCGTTGACGGACTTTGTCGCCATTGCCCACACTGCGGTGTTGCCCACCATCCTGATCGTGCCGTACGACTCGCCGGCCAACACCGTGCAGGACATCATCGCAATGGCCAAGACCACGCATGTCAGTTTTGCGTCTGCCGGGACCGGCGGACCAGCCCATCTGGCGGGTGAACTGCTGGCACACACGACTGGGACGAAGATGACCCACATACCGTTCAAGGGCGCCGCGCCCGCACTGTCTGAAATCATGGCCGGACGGGTCAGCTTGTCGTTCTACACCATGCTGGGACTCAAGGAGCTGGTAGCGGCGAAACGCGTCAAGGCACTGGCCATCACTGCGACAAAACGGCACCCGGACTTTCCGGACGTGCCGACCATGACCGAGGCCGGTGTGCCTGGCTTCGACCGGGTCGGCGCATGGTTCGGCATAGTCGCCCCGGCCGGCACACCGCAAGCGGTGGTCGCCAAGCTGAACGCCGTCATCGACCAATCGTTGGCCAAGCCGGCGATCCATGAACGACTGCAAGGAATGGGCATGGTGCCGGTTGGCGGCTCGCCCGCTGATTTCAAGTCCTTCCTGGAGCGCGACTCCAAACGGTGGGCCGACTTGATCAAGGCCGCGGATATCCGGGTCGAATAAGCGACAGGCGCGCGGGTAGGCCGCCAGAAGCGTCCGTGGCGGCCAATACCCGCTGCACAGCGAGCCGCCCGGCAGACAGCGGCGCCTGGGTTCACGACATGATGTAGACCCCCGTCCCGGTCGACAACAACTTCCCATCCGCCCCCCGAAATTCCATACGCGTGGACGCCACCCGCGAGCCCAGCCGCATCACGGTGGCATGCAGATCGAAATACTCGCCGATGCCCGGGCGCAGGTAGTCCACGCGCAAGTCGATGGTGCCGAGCTTGCCGAAACGATGCAGCCGCTGCTCGGGCGGCTCGTTCATGTGGCGCGCGCCGATGGCCGCCATCACGGCCAGGCCGCCCATGGTGTCCAGGCCGGCGCTGATCACGCCGCCGTGTACCCGGTTGTAGATGTAGTGGCCGACCAGTTCGTTGCGCATCGCGATGCGGCCGATGACCTGCTCCGGCTCCAGCGTACGGATCTTCAGGCCCAGCGTCCGGTTGAAGACGATCTTCTCCTCGAAGATATTCTTCAGGCCAGCCACGAACTCCGGCTCGAACACGACCATGGCAGGCGCGGCCGTCCCATTCTTTTTGCCACTCATTCTTTCGATCTCTCTTGTCGGCGCGATGCGCATTTCCCAGCTGCGGTACCCGTGGGCCTCTGCGACCACCCGCGCACCGTACTCACAAACCCAGCCGACGCGCAGCCAGGTCCTTCATGATCTCTCGTCGACACCGCCGCCGATCGAGGCCAGGCGCCCGTCGCGGACCATGCGCGAGACCTTGTTGTCCAGTGCGAAGCCCATGCCGCCCCAGAACTGCAGGCCGCCGTCGGGAATGCCGCGGTTCAACCGCCCGGCCTTGCGCCTGGCCATCGACGCCAGCTCGGTCACGTCCTGGCCGGCCATTTACCACTCGCAAGCGCGATACGTCAGGACGCGCAGGCTCTCCAACTCGGTCTTCATCTCGGCCAGCTCGAACTGCACGACCCGAACCTTCAATCGTGACGATAAAGCGCAATCCCCGCGTCACCGAACTTTTCCAGCTGTTCGACGCCATGGCGGTATCCCGCCTCCACGATACGGTCGAACTTCGACCAGTCCAGCATGCCGAACATGGAGACACCCGGCGCGAAATGCAGATCCACCAGCGCCTGCGATTCCTGCTGGCGTGCATAGCTGTACATCATGCTGGTGTTGAGCAGCAGCGTGGTCAGCGATGGCAGGCGGTAGCGCCGGGCGCTGCCCCGCAGCCTGTCGCGCATCAACTCCAGCGCGCCAGGCACCTCGTCCATCTCGTAGTGCAATCCGCGGTCCCGCAGCAGGTCGACGCCGATGATGCGCGCGGCGCCGCGCCGGTCCATCACGTCGGTAGGGAAGTTGTTGAAGGTGCCGCCGTCGATATGCAACTCGCCGCCCAGCATGACCGGTGGCAAGGCCCCGGGAATGGACACGCTGGCGCGGATCGACTTGGCCAGCGGCCCGCGGGTGTGCACCGCCTCGCGCGCCGCCGAATAGTTGCTGGTGATACAGAAATAACTCTTCCACAGGTCTTCGATGTCGATGTGTTGTCCTCGGCTGTTCACGACGGCGGAATCGATGATGCGTCGCAGTCGCTTGCCGCTGATCAGCGATATCAGCGGCACCATGTTGTAGTCGCCGGTGGGGCTCTCCCGGAACGCGTAACGCGCCGCATCGATCACCGCCCGCGCCGGCATGTCCATGCCGGCATATGCCGCCATGACCGCACCGATGCTGGTTCCCGCCACCATGTCGAACACGATGCCGGCCTCCTCCAGCGCGCGCAGCACGCCCAGGTGGGCAAATCCTCGTGCTCCCCCCCCCGAGAGCACCAGGCCGACCGTGTTGCGGCTGACGATCCGCGCCAACCGCTGCCAGTCCCGCGCCAGGCTGCGCCGCACATGCACATGGCCCGACAGGCGCCGCAGGTCCAGCCAGCGCCCGGTACCGGTGGGCGAGCGGCGGTCGTCGGGATGCAGCAGCACCAGTCGCTGCTGCGCCTCGTCTTCGTCGTCCGCGGCGTGCAGGCCGGCCTCGTTCGGATGCAGGTCCGGCGACTGGTTCGCGTCGGCCACGAGCAGCAGTTCGTCGCAGTGGCGGATGCAGCGCTGCGTCCACTCGGTACGCTCCCGGTCGGCCACGAAGACGACGAAATCATGCCGGGCCTCGATCTTGTCCAGCCACACCGTGACATGGCGCGAACGCACGACGTCGGTGCGCGAGGCTTGCGCCGCCCCGGACTCGCCCAATTGTTCGTCCGCGCGCTGCGAGGTCATGACGGTGGTCGCGCCGTGGCTCTGCAAATGCAGCGCCAGTTGCTGCGCGAACTCCAGTAGGTCGACGTTGCGGGTGATGCCCAACACGCCGATGATGACCGGCTTGGTGGCCGGCTTTCGCCCGCTGTTGACGCGCTTGAAACGCTCGATGACCTGGCGCGTCATGTTCAGCGAGACCAGCGGATAGGCCAGCAGCAGTTCGCGAAATACGGCCTTGGAAAAACGTGCCAGCACGCTGTCGCGGATCGCCGTCACCGTGGCGGTACGCGGCTCGCCGGTGAAGAACGCCATCTCGCCGACCGTCTCGCCGCGGGCAATCTCCCCCAGCACGGTGCGCTGCCCCCTGGTGTCCACATCCGACGCCCGCAGCCGACCGCTGACGACGAAGAACAGGCTTTCGTCGTGTTCGTCCTGCCGGAACAACACCTCGCCGCCGCCGAGCTCGATCCACTCGACCCGCGGCAACACATGCCGCAGCATGTCGGGATCGAACGGGCCAAAAACCGTGGTCAGCCCATCGATCAGCATGCCGTGGTGGGCGTCGAGCAGCTCTTCCGGGGAACGCAAGGGCATGAACGTGGCTCGTTTCCGTGGTCGATAGGGCCGACACACGTCGTGCGGGCCATCGCACAGTCTACGGCACGCCAGCCACTACGATCAATCGACGAAAAAATCCGGAATCAAGTCCTTCGTGCCGGGCGTCACCGCATACGGATCCAGGTCGGTGACGCCGTGTTCGGCCAGCAGGCTGTCGTCGATGTAGAAGTTGCCGGTGTTGCTGCT
>CAZADK010000098.1:0-3020 GCA_964483855.1 uncultured Rhodoferax sp. | reverse complement strand
AGGCAGCGTCGGCCAGGATCTGCGGCTTGCGGCAACGGGCCGGATCGAGGCCGGGGATCATCTGCAGCGCGGCAGTGGCGATCGCGGTGCGTGGCCACAGGCTGTTGACGCCGATGCCGTATTTCAGGAACTCGCCCGCATGGCCCAGCGTGCACATGCTCATGCCGTATTTGGCCATGCTGTAGGCGGTGTGGTTCTCGAACCAGTGTGCCTTCATCGACAACGGCGGCGACATCGTCAACACATGCGGGTTGCGCCGTCGCTCGGCCGACCTGCGCAACGCGGGCAGGCAGGCCATGGTGCACAGGTAGGTGCCACGCGCATTGACGCCGTGCATCAGGTCGAAGCGCTTCATCGGCGTGGTCTCGGTGCCGGTCAGGCTGATGGCGCTGGCGTTATTGACCAGGATGTCGATGCCGCCGAAGGTCTGCACCGCCTTCGCCACGGCCGCGAGCACCGACGCCTCGTCGCGAATGTCGACCTGCAGCGGCAAGGCCCGTCCGCCCGCCGCCTCGATCTCCTGGGCCGCGCTGTAGATGGTGCCCGCCAGCTTGGGGTTGGCCTCGGTGGTCTTGGCAGCGACCACGATGTTGGCGCCATCGGCCGCCGCGCGTCGGGCAATCGCCAGGCCGATGCCGCGCGAGGCGCCAGTGATGAACAGTGTCTTGCCTTCGAGCGTTTGCATGTTGCCTCCTCGATGCCGGGCCCGACGGTCAGGCCCGGCTTTGTGTCAGGTCTGGGAGAAATCCGGCTTGCGCTTTTCCATGAAGGCGGTGAACGCCTCGCGCGCCGCGGGCTCGCCCAGCATGCGCCCAAAACTGGCGCCCTCCTCCTTCATCTGCTGCAGCACCAGCTCAGCCTGACCTTTCTTCATCAGCCGCTTGGTCTCGACTAGCGAACCGATGGGTTTGGCCGCCAGTTTGCGCGCCTGCGCCCGCGCCAGAAGGTTGGCTTCGAGTGGCGGCACGATGCGGTTGACCAGGCCCACCTCCAGCGCCGCCTCGGCCATGAAGGGTTCCCCGAGCAGCAAGGCCTCTGCAGCGCGGTGGTAACCGAGCAATTGCGGCACCAGCAGGCTGGAGGCCGCCTCCGGGCACAGGCCCAAGTTGACGAACGGCAGCGAAAACGCCGCGTTGTCGCCGGCATAGACCAGGTCGCAATGCATCAGCATCGTGGTGCCGATACCGACCGCCGGTCCACACACCGCTGCCACGACCGGCTTGGGGAAATCGGCGATACCGAACAAGAACCGGTACACCGGCGACTCCTGGTCGGATGGCGGCTGATGCAGGAAATCGGCGATGTCGTTGCCGGCCGAGAAGATGGCCTCGTGCCCCTGAAACACCACGACCCGGATCGCGGACTGCTCTTTCGCCTGCGCCAGCGCATCGGCCATGGCCGTATACATCGCCCGGGTGATCGAGTTCTTCTTGTCCGGTCGGTTGAAGGTGATGGTCATGACGCCATCGGTCACATCGATCAATATGTCGCTCATGCGGGTCTCCGTCATCAATGGGTCAGTGGGTCAATGCGCTGCGCACGAAGTCGAGCCGGTCCTGGCCCCAGAACATCTCGTCGCCGACAAAAAACGTCGGTGCGCCGAATACGCCGCGGTCCACCGCCTCCTGGGTCCAGGTCTTGAGTGTCTCCTTGACCAGCGGGTCGCTGGCCAGCGCAACCAGTTCGTCGGCGCTGAATCCGGCCGGCGCCAGCACAGTGGCCGCCGAGGCCGGGTCACCCATGTTCTTCTGCCCGGCCCAGACCGCCTTGAATACGGCGGCGCGGTAGGCATCCAGGCGCGGGTCGCCGCGCAGTGTCAATGCGACGTCGATACGCATCAGCGTGATGGTGTTGATCGGGAAATGCGGGTTCATCACCAGCGGCACCCCATAGGCCTTGGCATAACGGTTCAGGTCCTTGAACAGGTAGCTGCCCTTGGCCGGCACCGTGATCGGCGCGCGGTTGCCGGTGGACTGGAACACGCCGCCGAGCAGGATCGGTTTCATCACCACCTGGGCGCCAGTGTCGGCAGCCAGTCGGGGCAACTGGGTCCAGGCCAGGTAGGCGGCCGGGCTGCCGTAATCGAACAGGAAATCAACGCAACGGGTCATGGTCATCCTCTCGGGTAGTTCAGGGGGATACAGGGTCAGAATGCCTCGATCCAGGGCCGCAGGTCGAGTTCGTGCGTCCAGGCATCGCGAGGTTGCCGGTGCAGCATCCAGTACTGGTCGGCGATATGGACCGGGTTCAGTATGCCGTCCCGGTCCTTCAAAGCGTATCGCTGCGGAAAATTGTCGCGGATGAAGGCGGTATCGATCGCGCCGTCGATCACGACATGGGCTACATGCACGCCCATCGGGCCGAGCTCGCGCGCCATGCTTTGCGCCAGCGCGCGCAACGCATGCTTGGCGCCGGCGAACGCGGCGAATTGGGCCGAGCCGCGCAGAGAGGCAGTTGCACCGGTGAAGATGATCGTACCCTTGTGCCCGGCCTCGCCACGTGCCACCATGCGTCTGGCGACCTCGCGGCCATTGAGGAAACCGGCCAGGCAGGCCATCTCCCAGATCTTGGTGTAGCGGCGCGCCGTCTCCTGAAGGATCGAACTCGGCGCATTGGCGCCGATGTTGAACACCAGCACCTCGATGGCGCCAATCGTGGACTCGATGTGCTCGACCAGCGACACGACCTCGTCCTCTTGGCGCGCATCGGAGCCGAATCCGTGCGCCACACCACCATCGGCGCGAATCTGCGCCAGCAGCGGTTCGAGTTTGTCGGCATTGCGCCGCGTGACGCAAGCCAGCAGGCCCTCGCGCGCGAAGCGCCGCGCGATGGCGCCGCCGGTGGCGTCGCCGGCGCCGATCACCAGCACCACGCCAGGCTTGGCCGCAACGTGGGTCATGCCGTGTATCTCTTCATGCGATAGACCCCGGGGTCGGCTCAGGCTGGCCGCTCCGCCGGCGCCCTCAGACACGCTCGAAGATACCTGCGGCGCCCTGCCCCATGCCCACACACATCGTGAC
>CAZADK010000097.1:3035-10725 GCA_964483855.1 uncultured Rhodoferax sp. | reverse complement strand
GTCCAGGGGGTGTTTCCACCACAGTCTTTCCGCAGGAGGCAGGATGGCGCTCATGATGTGTGCCCTTCTTGTTGTCGGTCGGAACTCACTTGGCCAATGGCACGGTCAGGATGTCGATCACGCCCCAAAGTGAATAGACAATCATCGGAATCATGACCCCCAGAAACAGCAGCAGGAACGGGTTGTCGAGCAGCTGCTGCATGAAGGGGATCTTCTCGTTCTCGTCGGAATCGGTGTCGTGCATGTCGTCTCCTTGAAAGGGCTCTGGAAAGGCATCGCATCGGCACTGGCGGATGTGCGCGACCGTGTATGGCAATGATTCTGCGGCCCGCGCCTGGCAATTGACTTGAACCACATTAAGAAAGCGAAATGTCGCATGCGTGGTGGGGACAAGGCTGGCCCGGGCGCCGCTACCATGGTCCGGTTTGCAGCTTCAGGAACACCAGCCGTATGAATCACGCTCAGCATCGCCAGGACGGATTGCGTCAGCTGGCCTTCTGGTGCGCTGCGCTGGTGCTGGCGATCACCAGCTTGAGCGCCTTCATCCGCCTGTCCCAGGCCGGCCTGGGCTGCGAGCCGTGGCCCCTGTGTTTTGGGAGTACGCTGCGCGCCGCGCAGCAGGGGGCAGTCGCACCGGTCAGCGACAGCCTGGCGGTGCAGGTAGCGCGGCTGGCGCATCGCCTGATTGCGACCGTGGCGCTGGCCGGCGTGGGGACGATGGTGGCCGTGTGTCTCGTGAGCCGACCCCGGATGTGGCGCAAAGGCCTGCTGGCGCTGGTGCTGCTGGCCCTGGCGTTGGGGCTGGCGGTGCTCGGTGCCTTTACCAGCGGCTCCCGGTTGCCCGCCGTGGCGATGGGCAACTTGCTGGGCGGCATGCTGATGTTTGCGCTGTGCTGGCGTCTTGCGGCGCCGCCGCGACCGTCGGGACATACAGCCGGGGTGACGGTCTCCGTGCTGGCGGGCATGGTATCGGTCGTGCTGCTGGGCCAGATCGGATTGGGAGCGTTGACGAGCGCGTCCTATGCCGGGCCGAGCTGCTCGGGTGTGCTCGACTGCCTGCACTCCGCTGATGTGGCGCACTGGCGATGGACAATGCTCGATCCCTGGCGCGAGCCGGTGTGGGACGCCGCACGCGTGCCGGTCAACGGGGATGCCGCGCTGACGCAACTCGTGCACCGCGGTGGCGCGATCGTGCTGGCGCTGTTGTTGGCTCCGCTGGCGGCCCTGATGCTGCGCGATGGGCGCCGGCTCGCGGCCTGGTCGCTGCTGCTGCTGCTGGTGCTGCAATTGGCCGTCGGCGTGCTGATGGTGCACGCCGACCTGGCTCTGCCTCTGGTACTTGCGCATAACTTGTTGGCAGCCCTGCTGCTGGCGGCGCTTGTCCGTTCGATTTGATATTCGTCAAGTGCTGATGGTGGCGGGGCGGCACAATTCCAGATCAATCCAGAAGACGGGAGATCTGCATGGAAGAGCGCGTATTCGACGTGCCGAGGTACCTCTCGGTGCTGCCACTGTTCAATGACCTCAGCCAGCCGGAATTGCGTCATGTGGCAGCCGGATCCACGCTACGCCGCCTGGTGCGCGGTGACATGGTGTTTCGGGTTGGTGAGCCATGCAACGAGTTTCATGTGGTGGTCACCGGGCAGGTCAAGCTGTTCGTGCTGTCGCCGTCGGGTCAGGAAAAGGTGGTGGAGCTGATCAGCGATGGACCGAGTTTCGCCGAGGCGATCATGTTCACCGACCGGCCCTACTTCCTCAGTGCCCAGGCCTTGACCGATTCGGTCATGCTGACCGTCTCCAAGCAGGCCGTCATCGACGAGATCGCGCGCGACCATCGCTTTGCCTTGCGCATGCTCGGCGGCATGTCGCGCCGGCTGCACGGCCTGGTGCACGACGTCGAAGCCTATTCCTTGCATTCCGGGTTGCAGCGCGTGATCGGTTACCTGCTGCGCGACCAGCACATCGACGATTGCGAGCCTGGCGCGGTGCGCACCGTCTCCTTGCCAGTCAGCAAGGCGACGATCGCGTCACGGCTTTCGCTGACACCCGAGTACTTTTCGCGCGTGCTGCATGAACTCGAGAGCCGGGGTCTGATCGAGATCGATCGACGCGAGATTCGCATTTGCGACGCGCGCAAGCTCTCGAGCTACCACCTCGAAACGGCCTGAACCGACGCGCGCATGCGTGCGCCGAACGCAGTTGGGTGGCCGCGGACACGCGGGGTCACGGGTGCCGCGCGGGTCGGCTAGCGGGTGCCGTGCCGTTGCTGGCGAGCCATGTCGCCGTAACCGTCTGACGTCGCACAAGGCGACAGGCAACGGAACGCTGCCGGGTCGAGTTCCTGGCGCTGCAACGGGTTCTGAACCTGCGCACACCGCATGGATGACATGCGCGCGGTCGGTGTTGACGTCGTATCGGCACCGGCCCGGTTGCTGCCACTGTTGCCGGAGCAGCCGTGCAACGGCTACTGGCATGGCCATCCCGGCCTGGATCAGGTCGAGGCGAACGCCGCGCTCGCAAAGGAGGTGGCCCTTGATACGCGGTGAACGCTTCAATGGCATCAGCCATCTGGTGGGTGCGTCGCTGGCCCTGTGTTGCTGTTTGTCGCCTGAACCCGTTCCACCCCCATGTCACCATCGCCATCCATGTTGCTTCTCGGCCCCGTTGATGCCATGCTGGCACGGCTACCGGGCTTTTACCGCGGCCTGCGCAAGCGACCTCACCATCAGTGCCAGCGCTCATGACTTTCTGCGCCTGGCCCAGCCGCAGGAAGACCCCGACACCTTGTTCTTTGCCCCCCGCTTGTCGATGCAGGGCGACACCGAACTCGGCCTGGTCGGCAAGAACACGGCTCGAGGGCATCTTTCAGGCCCGGCGCTATAGGCTCAAGCACCCGTCTTCAACGCGGCACGAAAAACGTCGACGGCTCGGTGCTGCTGCGCATTTGACCGTCGTTTGTCCGGGTGATCGTGAACCGGATTTCACTGGCGCGCCCGCGCAGTGCCTCTGCCTGCTCCGGCGGCAGGGTCAGCCGCACGGGCAGCGAGGCGATGCCGATGGCTGGCACCTCGAGTTCGGCCGGCGTCGCCAATTGCAGGCCGGGCAAACCGGACACCTGCACGCTGAACCGCTGGGACTGTTCCGTGGCATTGCGGATCTGCAGCCGGTAGACGTTCTCGATCTGGCCTTTGCCCGTCTGGCGCGCCAGCGCGCCGCGGTCGCGGATGATGTCGACGCCGAAACCGGAGCGTGTCGACAGGCTGACGACAAAGGTCACGCTGGCCGCCAGCAACAGCACACCGTAGACCAGCACGCGCGGGCGCCACGCGCGCGCAAGCATCTGCCGCGGTGACCAGGATTTCTCGATGGCGTTGCCCGACGAATAACGAATCAACCCCTGCGCATAACCCATCTTGGCCATCACGTCGTCGCACACGTCAATACACGCTGCGCAGGCGATGCATTCGTTTTGCAGACCGTTGCGGATGTCGATGCCGGTCGGGCACACCTGCACGCACAAGGTGCAGTCGATGCAGTCGCCCAGACCCAGATCCTTCGGGTCGGCCTTGCGCGGGCGCGATCCGCGCGCCTCGCCGCGTTGGGTGTCATAGGCGATGACCAGTGAATCCATGTCGATCAGCGCACTCTGAAAGCGCGCATACGGGCACATGTATTTGCACACCTGCTCGCGTAGATACCCGGCGTTGCCATAGGTGGCAAGGCCATAGAACAACACCCAGAACCATTCCCAGGGGGAAAACGACAACAACGCCGCTTCAGCCATCAGGGTCCGTATTGGCGTGAAGTAGCCGACAAAGCTGAATCCGGTGAACAGGCCCACGGACACCCAGGCGAGTTGCTTGCCACCCTTGCGCAACAGCTTTTCCGCGCTCCAGGGCGCCGCATCCAGTCGCATGCGGGCGCTGCGATCACCTTCGGTGTGTTTCTCGATCCACAGAAAAATTTCGGTGTAGACGGTCTGCGGGCAGGCGTAGCCGCACCACAGGCGGCCGGCAACGGCCGTGAAGAAGAACAGTGCCAGCGCGCTGATGACCAGCAGAGCGGCAAGATAG
This sequence comes from uncultured Rhodoferax sp., assembly GCA_964483855.1. Lineage (GTDB taxonomy): Bacteria > Pseudomonadota > Gammaproteobacteria > Burkholderiales > Burkholderiaceae_C > CAISIP01. Next base: position 6,652 of record CAZADK010000097.1, on the reverse strand, counting down.
ATGAAATCCTGCGGATGGAGCACCAGGTCGAACACGAAGAAGCGACGCTCGGACAAGTCGAACAGTACCGCCTGGCGCTCATTCCACTGCAACCAGGGCAGGCCATAGAAGACAGCTTGTGTCAGGCAGACCATGATCCAGCGCCAATTGGCGAACCAGCCGTGCACCGCGCGCGGGTAGATCCTTGCTTGCTTTTCGTAGGCCGAGAAAAGGCCGTCCGCCCCGTCCTGGGCTTGCGCCAGGATGGGGATCACGCGGGGCTTTGTGCCCGTGTCCATGCGCTGGACGGGTCAGCCCTGGGGTGCGACGATGAAGTCGATGACGATCGCGCCGGGCTCGCGCTGGCGGTAGGTGATTTCAATCGCAGCACCATAGCGCGCCTGCAACTGGTCCAGCAGGGGCAATGGGTCGTGGTCGTTGACAAAACGCATGGTCTCACCCGGACGCAGCGCGTCCAGCGCGCCGAAGATTGCTGCATGGCGGAATCGCTTGGCGACGCCGCGGGCGTCGAAGGGGTAGATCGCACCGGGCGAGAGGTGCAGATGGGGTTGTGCCATGATGGATTGCAGGGGGAGTTGAAGAAGCGGGGGCCTCGCGACACCGGCCCGTATCGGGGCGTGGCATCAGAGCCCAATTTTAAGATGCAAACAGTATGTATCTTAAAAGAATGGCGATGGAATTGCCAGCAATGGCCGTGGCGGCAGAGGGATATCGAGCGCCCACTTGGACGCACTGGCCTGTTGACGTCAGGTGGGCAAGATTGTGCAGGCCCTAGTGCGAGGTGCCTTCGCTGCGGGAGATCTTGTTCCAGACGTTGTATTTGCCGACCGGCTTGCGCATCGGCAAGCGCCGGACTTCCTTGAAGGTGCTCGCGTCGTAGACGATCAGTGCGCCATCCATTTCCCACAGGCTGGCCAGCGCATACCGGCCGTCGCGCGTGAACTCGATGTGGGCCAGCGTCTTGCCGGGTTCGCGCACCTGGGCCACCACCTCCAGCGTCTTCTTGTCGATGATGGTCAGCGTGTCCTTGGCCGTCGGGCTCATCATCGAATCGGTCCACGCGAACGGCGTCTTCTCGTGGCTGCGCATGAAGAAGCCGGGGCCTGGCGTGGGTATGGTCTTGACCAGGCTCCAGTCCTTCATGTCGATGACGGTGATCGAGCCGTCCGTCAGGTTGGGGCTGGCCAGCACCGTGCTGCCGTTCCATGCGAAGGTGATGCCCGAGCCCAGGTGCGGCATGCCCTTGATCGGCAAGCTGGCGATTGAGCGCCGCACATCGAGGTTGACGACCTGGCCGCTGGGCGTGCCGTCGGGCTTGGGTCGCGTAGCGCCGAGCGCATGGATGTAACCCTGGTCGAAGAAGAAGTCATCGAGCGGCTCGGCCAACCGGGTGCGCTTGACCCCGAGGAAGCCGCGTTTGGCAACGCCTTCGCGCATGCGGTAGTCGTGCACCAGCCCGTCGTAAATATCCTCCGCCTTCGGGTCGTAGGAGATCTCCCACAGTTCAGGTATGTCCTTCATCGCGACGATGAAGCTTTTGCGCGGCGTGGCGTCGTACACCGCCGATACACGGGAAGTGGTCTTGCCCTCGGCATCGGCGGCGGGGTAGATACGCTGCAACTTGAGGTTGGCGTCGAACAGCACCACCGTATGCGGCAGGTAATTGGCGGCCATGACCCACTTGCCGTCGCCACTGACAGCCACGTTGCGCATGTTCAGGCCGGCCCGTACCTCGGCCACGACGGTGAGGTTCCACAGGTCGTACTTGGTGATCCAGCCATCGCGCGAGCCGAAGAAGACGAAGCGGCCGTCGGGCGTGAACTTCGGCCCGCCGTGCAAGGCGAAGCGCGAAGGAAAGCGGTGGATGGGTTCGAAGCGGTCGCCATCGACGAGCGAGACATGGTGGTCGCCGCCCTCGACCACGAGGAACAGGTTCATCGGGTCGGCTTTCCAGATCGGCTTGTCCGGAAGGTTCTGGGCACCCGCGGTCTCCTCGCGCGAGGCCAGGATGTCGGCCTCCAGCCACTGCGGCGCTGGCACTACCGGCGTCGTGATCCACTGCGCCAGTGCGGCAATCTGCGCCTTGTCGAGTTTGTCGCCAAAGCCCGGCATCTGGGTTGCGGGCCGGCCCTGATTCATCACCTGCAGCATTTCCGGTTTGCGTATCCGCGAAAGACTCTCGGGCAGCAGGGCCGGACCCATGCCGCCCAGTCGCTGCGCGCCATGACAGGCAGCGCAGTGTTCGCGGTACAGCGCAGCGCCGTCGGGTTGTGACTGGGCCTGCAGCAGTGGCGTGGCCAGCAGCCATACGAGCGCCGCGGCGCAGCGTAGCCAGTTCGCAGTGGCGTTCCTCAGCATGGTGTGATCGCGATGCGTCGGTCCTTGGCCGCCACCGGCTCCTGCGCAACGACCACAGTGGCGTCCAGGCCAATCTCGGCATCGTCCAGGTAACAACCCGGATCTGCGGCCCAAGGGTCGCCGGTGACCTGCTGCGCCCGTACCCGGGTGTTGCCGCCGCAGATGTCGAGGTGGGCACAGGCCCCACAGCGGCCCGTGACAGGACGCGGCTGGCGTTTGAGTCCGGCCATCAGCGGATCCGACGTGTCGGGCCAGATCTGCGAGAACGGGCGCTTGCGTACATCACCCAGGTCATGGTGCCACCACATGGTGTCGGGATGCACATGGCCGACGTTGTCGATGTTGGCCACATGCAGGCCCGAAGCGTTGCCACCCCAGGCGCGCAGGCGCGCCCGCAGCGCCTCTTGCCATTGGGGCAGGTGGCGCGCAACCCAGTGCAACAGATAGACCGCGTCGGCGTCGTTGTTGCCGGTGACGAATTCGAGCGCCCGGCCTTGCTGCGCCGCGTCCCAGGCAGTTTCGAACAGGCGATCCATCGCGTCACGGGTGGCCTTGAACCGGGCGTCACGGGCGCGGTGGATGTTGCCGCGTCCGGCGTAATTGAGGTGCGAGAAGTAGAACTTGTCCAGGCCTTCGTCTTCCAGCAACTGCATCAGCGCCGGCAGGTCGCTGGCGTTCATGTCGGTCATCGTGTAGCGCAGCCCGACCTTGACGCCGCGTTCGCGCAGAAGGCGCACCGCGCCCAGCGAGGCGTCGAACGCACCAACCTTGCGCCGGAACCGATCGTGGATCTCGCGCATGCCGTCGATGCTGATGCCGACATAGTCGAACCCCAGTTCGGTGATGCGATCGGCCATGGGCGCATCGATCAATGTGCCATTGGTCGACAGGCCGACATAAAAGCCCATTGCCTTGGCGCGCGCCGCGATGTCGAAGATGTCGTGGCGCAGCAGTGGCTCGCCGCCCGACAGGATCAGCACGGGCACCCGCAAGCCCTTGAGGTCATCCATCACCGTGAAGACCTCGTCGGTCGACAGTTCGCCCGGATAGTCGTGGTCGGCCGACAGCGCGTAGCAGTGCTTGCAGGTCAGGTTGCAGCGCCGGATCAGATTCCAGATCACCACCGGGCCCGGTGGCTGGCCAGTGCGAAATCCGGGATACGCGCCTTCACGCTCGGCCTGCGCAAGCTCGCGCATGTATTGGGAAATTCGAAACATGATTCACTGGCCGTCGGTTGTGCCGGGCAGCCGCAGGCCGGT
>CAZADK010000097.1:0-3025 GCA_964483855.1 uncultured Rhodoferax sp. | reverse complement strand
GCCCGGGTGTGGCCGTGCACCATCGCGAACAGGTTGTAGGGCCAATCGGGCAGGGCGCGCGGTCGGCGGTAGCAATGCGAGACGAAGTCGAGCGCACCCACCTTCTCGCCGAGTTCATCCACGCGTGCATCGTCGACGTCCCAGACTGTCATCCCATTGGCGCTGTAGCCCAGCCGGTAGTGATTGGGCACCGCGCCGATACGCCGGATCAGGCCTTCGTGCAGCATGCCCTGCAGACGCTCGCGTACCAGAACCGCGTCCACTCCGAGTTGCTGCGCGAGTGCGTCATACGGACGTGACACCAGTGGCAGCCCGGCTTGCGTGGCATGAATCAGTTGGCGGTCGAAGGCGTTCAGCATGACATCAGACGGGTAGTCGGAGTTCGACGAAAAACTCCTTTTCCTTGGGAAACGCGTAGACCTTCAACCCGGTTTCGCTTTCGATGCGGTCACAGACCGCGCGTGCCGCATCGGCGGAGGTGCAGCCCAACACGAACCACATATTGAAGGTGTGTTCACGCCTGTAGTTGTGCGCGACTTCGTCATGTGCATTGACCAGCGCCGCCACCACGTCAAAGCGCTCTTCAGGCACCTGCATCGCAGCCAGCAGGAACTGGCCGCCAGCGCGCTCGATCTGGAACAGCGGCCCGAAACGCGTCAGCAGGCCGTCGTCTAGCATTCGCTGCAGCCGGGCGATCACCTCATCCTCGGCCAGACCCAGTTGCTCGCCGGCCTCGCGAAAGGGTTGCTCCGACAGCGGGAAGTCGCCGTGCAGGCGGTGGATCAACATCGCGTCGACCGGGTCAATGGAGTTGTGTGTCATGACCATGTCGGAGGGAGTCGCCCGCGCCTTCATTGGTGTACCGCCGCTGGCGCGAAATAGCGCCCGCCAGTCTGCTTGTGGCGTTGCGTACTGAACAGTACCGCTCGGCGCGCATCCGAAAGACCGGCGCCACGAACCGCGGCATCGATCAAGGCATGCACCGCCGTGCGTTCGCGCCCGTGCACCATGCAATACAGTGAATAGGGCCAGTCTTGCGCGGTGGCGCGCTGGTAGCAAAGATTGACGCCTGCCTGCTCGGCAAGGCGTGCACCTGCAGCATCGACCTCGTGCGCGGGAAGCGCGAAAACCACCATGGCATTGGCCGAGATGCCGAATTCATGGTGCCGCAGCACCACGCCAAGGCGACGCAAGGTGCCTTGGGCACACCACTGCCGCAGCACTGTGATCACTTCGTCCTCATCCAGACCCAGGGGTTGTCCGAGCGCAGCATACGGGTGCTCGACCAGTTGGAGCCCCTGTTCCAGCTGTGCGGCCAGCGCGCGCAGATGGGGTGGCACCGATGGCGCATCGTTGGCGGCTGCCGCGCGCGCCTGGCGCGCGCCGTACAGATCGAAACCCAGGTCGATGCGGTAGGCGCGGCGCATCGGCAGTCGCAGCACGGGCAGGGCGGTGGCAAGTTCGATCCTTTCGATGATCGCCCGCAGCGCCGCGGCGTCGGGTGCCGTGGCGACGAACCACAGATTCAAGCGATGCTCGCGGGTGTAGTTGTGGTTGACTCCCGGCTCGTCGCTGACCCGTGCCGCCACGGCGCCCAGCTGGCCTTCTGGCACCTGCATCGCGCACAACATGCCGCTGCCGCCGGCGCCGATGCCGAATACCGCTCCGACGCGGCTGACTTCGCCGCGTGCCAGTGCCTGTCGCAAGGCCTCCCGCACTTGGGCCCCGTCCATGTCGGCGGCTTGGCCGAGAACGTCGAACGGGCGCGAAACCAGTGGAAAGTCGCGTTGCCAGGTGTTGAGCAGTCTGGCGGCAGGTGCGCGGCTTGGCGCAGACAGGGTGGTGAGCGTGGCCATCAAAAACCCATCCGGGATGCGCGGCTTGTGAAGAAGATGCCGCTGGGCGCGGCCACGCTCAGGCGCGCCAGCGTGGCGAAACTGCGGATGTCGATGACCGAGACCCGATTGGCGTCGCGCGACGAGATCCAGACCGTGTCGCCGCGGGGCGTGAACTCCAGGTGCAGCACGGCCGCGCCTGGCTCCAATGTCTTGACGATGGACTGCGTCTGCGTGTCGATGACCTGCACCCGGTGGTAGTCGGGCAGCGCAAAGTTAACCCAGACCTGACGCCCGTCCGGTTGTGCCATCACGAACACCGGTTGTCCGGCCACCGCGATGCGCGCGACTTCCTGCCAACTCTGCGTGTCCACCACCAGCACCTCGTGGCGGCCGATGGCGGGCAGGTAGGCCAGTCGCCCGGCAACGGCCCAGCCGCGCAGGTGCGGCATCTTGAACACCGGCAGTGGCTCCTGGCCGCGGCCGTAGCCTCCCAGGATGCGGCGCACCTTCGGCTCAGGCTCCCACAGGTCGATCATGGCAAGACCGTCCTCGCCGAACAGACCGGCGATGTAGTGACGGCCGTTGGGCGTGACGAGGGCGTCGTAGGGCTGGCGCCCGACATCAAGGAACTTGGTCAGCACCGGCGCGCCACCCCCGCTGAGGTCGGCAATCCAGATTTGATTCGCATCGAAAAGCGAGAAGATGAAACGCTTGCCGGGCAGGTCGGCCAGGCCAACGACGCGCGAACGCTTGCCTGGTTCACCCGGTGCGTCAAAGCTGGCCGGGATGTCCGCGACCAGTTTCAGGGTGCGCGCGTCGAAGACCTTGACGCCGCCGGGCTGGTAGTTCTGTGCGGCGACCAGTGTGCCGTCCTGCGAGATCGCACCACCGATGCTGTTGCCGGCCTGCATGATGCGCGCCTCGATGCGCCGCTCCAGCAGGTTGACGCGGGTCAAGGCGCCATCACGGCCGAATACGAAGGCAGTTGCTCCATCCCGCGCATAGACCAGGGAGGCATGCGACAGGTCGCCCAGGCCGGTTATCGTGCCCAAGGCCGACCGGGCGCTGGTGTCGACCACGGTCAGTGTGCCATCGGCGCGGCCCACGACGAGACCGAGGTCGCCAGTGCCGCGCATCGGCGCATTCGTGGGTGGCGCGCCGGCGCAGGCGCCCAGCAGCGCGAGCAT
>CAZADK010000096.1:0-10726 GCA_964483855.1 uncultured Rhodoferax sp. | reverse complement strand
ACAACTCACAACTTGACAGGCCATTGCCGTCCAAGTCGCCACAGTGTGTCACATCCGTGGAATCGTTTGCGCATGGCGCTGGCATTGCATCAAAAAGGGCGTGTAGTGCCGCGCGCCCGGCGGTCGAGCGGTGCGCCTTGCCCGCCACCCTTGGGCACCCCGCCGTGGGCCCATTCGATTGCCTCTCACGCCCCGACCCTCCGCAGGAAATGACTGCGTCATTTCCGCCCCCAGGGGCCAAGCAACGTGGCAAATCCACATTTGCTTGAGAGCGCCCCCAGCCCTGGCTTCGCCAGGCCCCCCGCGGGGGGAGGGCTTGTCATTCGACTGATCGTGCCCGCGCTTGGGGTTGTGGGTTCGCTCGCACTTGGGCAACTGGTGCACGCGCGAATCGAAGCGAGAATGTCGCATGATCGACCTGCCCGACGCCGCGTACCTTGGCCAGTTGAGGAAGTACAACGATCGATTCGCCTGCTTCATCACGCTCCTTGACTCTCCCTTGGGCGCATCGAGGCGGAAACTCGGGCCTGAATCGACACGGGAGCTTGCTGCCATCAGGGTTGGTATCAAGGATTGCATCGACATCGACGGGGTGCGCGGCACCTGGGGAAGTGGTGTTCATCGCGATCGCACACCACAAGTTGATGCCAACGTCGTTGCCAGGCTTCGGGAGGCAGGGGCCGTTCTTGTGGCTACCACCAACCTGCATGAGTTTGCCTTCGGGGGCACCACCCAGAACGTTCACTACGGGAACTGCCGCAATGCCTGGGACAGGCGTCGCGTTCCGGGTGGCTCCAGCGGCGGCTCTGCGGTTGCTGTGGCCCTCGGGTTGTGCGACATGGCATTGGGTACGGACACCGGCGCTTCGGTTCGCCTGCCCGCATCGGTGAATGGTGTGATCGGATTTCGCCCGACGCACGGTGCGTTTTCCAGCCGAGGCGTCATGCCGGTGAGTCCCCCCAACGACACCGTGGGCGTGCTGGCTCGAGATGTCAGTGTCGTCCGTCGCACTTTCAGAGCCCTGCGGGAGTTTGATCGATGCGATCCCCATAGCCGGCCCGGCAACGCAGCCCGAGCGGAAAAAATCGGCCCGAACGGTTTGCGGGTCGGCATCGCGACCTCACTGCTGGAGGATTGCGATCCCTCGATCATTCAGGCGTTCGAGCGCGGTTTGCTCTCCTGCCGGGCTCAGGGCTTGGAACTGATGGACGTCGCGTCACGAAGTTTCGTCGACGTCGCCTCCGAGTTGGGCGCGATCGTGATCGCCGATGCCGCGTCATTCCATCGTGAACGCCTGGAGAATCAGCCAGACGAGATCGGGGCCGCAGTCCATGCGCGGATTGCCCGTGGACTGACCATGGCCGCCGTCGAGTATGCGGGCCATCTGCGATGGCTGGAGCGTTATCGCCTCGAGCTTGCCAGGACGTTCGAGGAGGTCGATTTTCTTGTGGCGCCGACCGTCCCCGTCAGCCCGCCGCTGATCGCCGATGCAGACGATGCGGTCACGACCACCAGCTTGCTGAGTCGAAACTGCTGGCTCGCTCCGGCGGCAGGGCTACCGGCCATCACGATCCCTTGCGGGCTGGATGACAATGCCGTGCCTATCGGGTTTCAGGTCGTCGGTCCCCGATGGTCCGACATGCAGTTGATCGGACTCGCCGAGGCCATTCAACGGGGGTTGGCGGACATCGGCGCGCCACCGGAGTATCTGCAAGCGCATACGTAGCCGATATTGGTGTCGGGCTGTGGAATTCAGCTGCGAATGTCAAACCGTGGTGAATATGCCATGCGCTCGGCTCGTGCCCGAGGGGCACGCTGCGCTGCGCGGCAAGACCATGCCGCGACCTGGATTCGCAGCCCGGTAATGGCATGCCATACTCGTTCATGACTCGAATCCCGACCGGTTCCGAAGCCCAGGGCGCGCGCATGGTCGCTCTGGGCGCTTCCGCCGGCGGGTTGGAGCCGCTGGAGCAGTTTCTTGCCCAGGTTCCGGTTCCGAGCGGCCTGGCCTACCTCGTGGTGCAGCACATGGACCCGACGCACAAGGCGATGCTGGGCGACCTCCTGCAGCGAAAGACTGCGATGCCGGTGCGCGAAGCCACCGAAACCCAACGCATCGAACCCGACGCGGTCTATGTCATCCCGCCGAATACCGAGCTCACGGTGAAGAATGGTGCAGTGCACTTGACGGCGCCGTCGCAACCGCGTGGTTTGCGACTGCCTATCGACGTCCTGTTCAGCTCGCTGGCGCGCGAACTGGGCGATCGAGCGATTGGCGTGGTGTTGTCGGGCATGGGCTCGGACGGTACGCTGGGTTTGCGTGCCATCAAGTCGCAGGGCGGCTTGACCGTGGTGCAAGAGCCACAGTCAGCGCAATTCGACGCGATGCCCAAGAATGCAATTGCCTCGGGCTGTGCCGACATCGTCGCGTTGCCTTCGGCAATGCCGGGCCGCATACTCAGGGTCACGGGCGCGCCGCCGCTTCCCGCGCCCGCGGCGGCCGCGCCCGGCGGCCCCGATGCTGCGGCGTTGGCAGCCATACTGAATCTGCTGTACGAGTGCAGCAAGCACGATCTGACACAGTACAAATCGAGCACGCTGTTGCGCCGCATCGAGCGACGCATGGCAGTGCATAGGCTTGCCACGATGGCCGCCTACGCGGCCTTCGTGCGCGAGAACCGGCAGGAGTTGGATCTTCTCTTCAAGGAAATGCTGATTGGCGTCACGTCGTTCTTCCGCGACGCCAGCGTCTGGCAGGAGCTGAAGGACTCGATGCTGCCGCTTCTGCTGGCGCGGCGCGGCGGTTCCGCGGGGCCGCTGCGTGCATGGGTCGTGGGATGCTCGACCGGCGAAGAGGCTTATACGCTTGCGATGGTGTACTCGGAAGCCGTCGAGACGCTGCCCGCGTCGCAACGACCGTCGCTGAAGATCTTTGCCACGGATTTGAACGCGGATGCAATTGGCCTGGCCCGCACCGGACTTTATCCGGCCAGCATCGCGCGCGACGTCGAGCCCCGGCGTCTGGGTCGCTTCTTCCGTGAGAAGCCGGGTGGTTATCTGATCGACCCAGGCATACGTGAAATGGTGCTGTTTGCCCAGCACGACGTGATTCTCGATCCGCCGTTCACCCGGCTCGACATCCTGTGCTGTCGCAATCTGATGATCTACTTCGACGCCGCATTGCAGCAACGGCTGGTGCCCGTGTTTCATTACAGCCTGCGTCCCGGCGGTGTGCTGCTGCTGGGTGGCTCGGAAACCGTCGGGCGGGGCCAGGCGATGTTCATTCCCCTGCATCCGAAGACCCGCCTGTATTGGCGCAACGACAATAGGTCGGCCCCCAACATGGCGGTCTTCCCGACTCCGCGGCGCCTGTCGTCGCCCAGCGCAACTCTGGAGACGACTGTGGCCCACCCGAACACCGCTCCTTCAAACCTGCAGTCGCTTGCCGACCATGCGCTGTTGCAGGCGTTTTCACCAGCCGCGGTGCTGGTCGACGACAGCGGCAACGTCTTGTACGTCAACGGACGCACCGGGGCTTACCTGGAGCCTGCGGCCGGCAAAGCCAACTGGAACATCCACGTGATGGCACGTCCGGGTATACGGATGCAACTGGCTGTCGCGCTGCGAACGGCACTGCGGGACAAGGGGGCAGTCGAACTGCACGGCCTGCGGCTCGACGATGAAGCGCCGCTCTGCGTCGACATCACGGTGTTGCCGATTCTGCAACCCGCGGGGCTCGCGGGCATGACGTTGATCGTCTTTCGCGATGTCGTTGCGCCGAGTCGTGGCCGGCGGCGCAAGGCCGCGGACGCCGTGGATCCTGCAGTCGGCGATGAACTGATACGCTCGCGCGACGAGATCCGTGCACTGCGACAGGAGACGCGCGCCTCGCAGGAGGAACTCCAGGCGACCAACGAGGAGCTCCAATCGACCAACGAAGAGCTGCAGTCGGCCAACGAGGAGCTGACCACCTCCAAGGAAGAAGCGCAGTCGATGAACGAAGAGTTGCAGACGGTCAACAGCGAACTGCAGTCCAAGCTCGACGATCTGGCACTGGCTCAGAGCGACATGCAGAACCTGCTCAACAGCATCGACATCGCGACGCTGTTTCTCGACAACGGGCTGAACGTGCGTCGTTTCACCGAGCAGATCGCTCGCGTGTTTTACCTGCGCGAAGCCGACATTGGCCGCCCGTTGAGCGAGCTGGCCACCACGTTGATCTACCCGGAGCTGCATGCCGATGTGAAGGAGACGCTGCGCACGCTGGCGTTCAGCGAGAAGCAGATCGAGACCGCGGACGGCCACTGGTTCTCGGTACGCATCATGCCTTACCGCACTCTGGCCAACGTCATCCAAGGGGCGGTGATCACGTTCGTCGACATCACGAGTGCCAAGGAACTCGAATCCCGCCTGCGCAAAGACTAGCACCGAAACCCACGTCGTCACCGGAGGAACCCATGGCACATCCGATCCACACCGCACAGCAACTGGCGGAACTACGCCAGCGGGCGACTGCGAAACTGAGCCCAAGCACCGAGCCCCATCGGGCGCGCGGCGGCGCCGAGGACGCTTTGACGGTACTTTACCAACTGGCGTCGTCGCCAGACACCGCGGCTGACGCGCTCGCGCTGCTGCACGAACTGCAGGTCTACCAGGTCGAACTGGATCTGCAGGCCGAAGAGTTGCGTGCGTCGCAAACGGAACTGCAATCATCGCTGCGCCGCCAGATCGAGCTCTACGACCACTTGCCTGTCGGTTGCTTCACGATCACTCGCGCCTTGGTCGTGCAGGACCTCAATCTGACCGGCGCCAGAATGCTTGGCATCGAACGCGACGCGGCATTGGGCGGGCTGCTCGAGAACTTCTTCGTGCCGAACAGCGCACTTGCGCTGCGGCAGTTGGTCTCGCGCGTGGCGTCTGGCGAACAAGGTGGCACCGCGACACTCCAGTTGTCCGCAAAGGTCGGCGCGGGCCTCGTGGTCCAAGGCCATGTCGGCGCGGATCCGGGCAGTGAACAGGTGTTGGTCGTGCTCGCCGGCTCGGCTACGACCCTTCCCGTTTGATCGAATTCACGTGTCCTTCTCGGCGCGGCTTCTTGTCCTACATGCTGGCAGCGGGATCTCGGCTGGCCTGAACCTTCGGCTTCGGGAAACAATGCTTTCATGGTCAATTCCAGCGCTGTATTGAGCCGAGCGGAAAACATCTGCGCTGGCCTGGCCGTTTTGAGCAAGGCTTGGCTTGTAGTTGCAACCGTGCCAGGTATAAGAAAGGACCGATAACGATGAAGAACAACAAGAGTGGCATCACGCCACGGCACAAGGGCTCACATGTACGGCCGAAAACGGCTGGCGAACTGCCGCGCACGGGAACGACCTCAAAGCAGTCGGAATCCGAATGGCACGCGCAATTGGCGGAAGATCGCATCGGCAAGGTCGACAGCGACGGCCCTGGAAGTCATCCGGTTGGGGCCACGAGCAGTGCCAACAGCGCCAGCGCCGATCCCTGCGCGCGCAGCAAGGCGCTAGGCGAACCGGTGCCACAGGTGACGCGGCATATCTGAGCTGTTCAGGCAGCTCCGCCGCGCGGGCCGGGCCTGGTCAGCGGTCCATCGCCCGCCGGGTCACCGGCGCGCGGCGGTCGTCCTCCGATCCTGCATCCACGTGGTACAGGTAATCGCCAAGCCTGAACATGAAAAAGCAACCGCTGTACACCGCCTGGTAACGACCGAAGACCTGGTCGATGCACATCTTGGCGTCGGGCTCCATCCGCCAGCTGCCGCTGATATCGCGCGATCCGTGGCTGAGGTTGGCATGTGTGCGGTAACCGCTCCACAGGCTCTCGGAGCCGGTCAGTTTGCCGTCGTCGGTGAACGTAACCGTGGTGCGGTTCTGGCTCTGCTGGCCGAAACCCAGGTTCCTGTGCGGCAGCATGGCCGTCCATTGGGCCTGGGTGATACGCAGGCCGCCTTGGTCCAGCACTGCGCCGAGCGTGGATTGGGCCTGCGCGGCGGAGCTGCCCAGCACGGACAGCAAGAACAACACTCGAAGCAAATCGGTCAGGCGCATCATCTTGCCTTGCGGAGCCCATCGGAAAAAGGTGCCTGTCGAGGCGATGCATGCCAAGGCTTGCAACCACGCCGCGTTCGGGCCTATTGAAGCAAAGGCAGCGCGATCGTGCAATGCGCAACAACCCGAACGTCGGCCAGGCGCGTGGTGGCTGCGTCCGGGGGCCGCCCCGAGCTTGCGCCAGCGGGTTATGGGCGGCGCAACACCATCTCGTTGCCGGACAGCGTGATCTGGAACTTCGACAGGAAGCTTTGCCCGAGCAGCGCCCGGTCGCGCTCGATTCCGATCAGGCCGATCGCCACCTTGACGCCAGAGACCGTAGCTGGGCCCACGGAGACTGCCACGTCGTCGACGATCGCGCCGTCGATCACGCCATTGGCGGTGCGAAAGCGGGTTGGGGTTCCGCTTGAGATGCCGGCATGGCCGGCGAAGTCCTGGCTGACGGTGACATACGATGCTCCCGTGTCCACGAGGAACACCACCGGCTGGCCGGCGATGCGCCCCGGCACGTAGAAGTGGCCATCGCGCGAACGGGGAATCGTCATCTCGCCGGCCATCGAGATCGTGACTTCCCGGGGTTTCATCACCATCTTGATGCCGCCATAAACGACACCCATGATGACGAGCCAGAACGCGACGATGGCCAGCGGGCCCCATTTCAAGCCGCGAGTCAGTCCCTGGTCATCGAGCGGCGCTGCCGGCGTTTGATCGACGGCGCGGCCGAAACGGGCCGGGCGGGGGGCTTGCGTGCCGTCCCGCTTGCGTTGCGCATCCTTCCACCAGTCCCGATCCTCCACACCCATATTGCTCCCTTGCTGCTGCCGCATCATTTTCCGGGACCGAGGCCGCTCCGCGGCGCCGGGGTGTCCCCCACTGTTTTAGTGCGGGGAGTGCTGCGCGCAGCCCCCGACGCATCTTGCCACTCGTGCAAACCCCGGTAGTCGCCTTCAAAGAAAAGCCCCTGCAAGCGCTTGCCTTACCAGAGTTTTCAAAGTTTCGAAACGACTGGCGCGAGGCGCAGGGCGCAGTCTCCTGCGACCCCGTGTCAGGAGCCCAGATCCGGCCCTCGTTCAGGTTGATTTCTTGCGTTTGGCCTCGATCTGCTGGCGCAGGTCCTGGATCACCAGTTCGGCATTCGCCATGTTCGGGTTGACCTTGTAGGCGCGTTCGAAGAAGTCGAGCGCGCGATCGGGCTGGCCGCGTTCGGACAGCATCTGTGCGTACCCGGACAAGGCACCGAAATGCTGCGGCACGCGCTTCAAGACCTCGTCGCAGTCTTTCATTGACAAGTCGTACTGGTCGAGCATGTAAAACAACGTGGCGCGTTTGTTCCATGCCTCGGCGAATTGCGGGCGTTTGGCAATGATGTCGCTGAACAACAGCACCGCCTTGGGCAACTCGCCAGCCTGCATCAGGTCCACACCCTGTTCGTACAACGTGTCAATGGCCGCATCGCCGGAGCGACCCCAGACGCGCCATACCAGCCCCACGGCGAAACGGCGCAATAACGGATCGTCGTCGCGCAGGCGGGCCAGCGCGACATCCGAGTCGGCTGCGGTTCCGATATCGGCCAGCCTGACCATGCCCTCGAGCCTGCGCGCGGCCTGGGCATGGTCAAGCGCTCGTACCGCTTGGTCATGGTTGAGCGGCCCTTGCGCGGCAGCCGGTGCATGGGCAGCCAACGCCAGGACCAATGCCGCGACGCAGGCCGCGACACGGGCGAAAGGACTGAACCAGCAATGACGTGCCATGGACGATCTCCCTCAAATGAAGCAGATTCCAGCTTACCGCAAAGCCGTGCCCGCTGGCGTACCGTGGTCACCTGGACAAAATGCTGTCCACACCGAGCAGGGTCGCCGAAGTTTCCGATGAGCGTGAGAGCTTTTCCCCAATATCGTTGAACTCGCTGGCATGATTGGCAACGCGATCAACCGGCGGCAGGGGCGCAAATCCAGTCCGGCTTGCTCGCTCGATGAAAGAACCGCCGGGTGGCTGCACCGTGTGCGGTTCCCAGGCCATGGCCACACGAGGCTTCGATGATAACGGGCATCATCCGGGCTGACTCAGCCAGCAGGGAATTGAACGGGCCGATCCAGGCGGCCTACCCACCGTCGCGCGCGCCTTGCGTGAGAGGCGCCGATCACGCTGCGCGGTGGACAAGCGTTTTCGGCTTTCTTGGGCGAGCAGACCCCGACGGCGCGTGGACCGAGCCGTACGGCTTCGGCAAAGCGCCTCCCTGGATGGTTTGATAGATCGTGCTGGTGATGCTATCCCGAAGTGGCCGCTAAAGCATGGCCGGCGTTGCGCGTGGATGTCCTCCCAATGGCGGATGCGCTGGAGCGCGTACCTTGAGAACCTGCACCACCCCAGACTCCCCATGCCCAGCGCGTGGCATTGCCTGGTGCTGGACGGCGTGTACCGGCGCACGGACGGCGAGCCGGTATTCGTCCGGGCCGATTCCCCCACCGATGAGGAGTTGCGGGCGCAGAAGGTTTTCACGGTGCAAGGTGCGATGCCGCGCGACGCTGCGCGCGCCCAGGATCTGTGTGCCGACCAGCAGGGCAACAGCGCAGCACGCGGCCGGCCACGCTGGTGCCGCGACCGCGCCTGCACTTGATCCGCTTCCACGGGGTGCTGGCGCCGAACGCGAAGCTACGCGCGCTGGTGGTGCCCCGGGCACCCGAGGATGCTTCTGGCGAGTCAAAGGTCCCCGCGACAGAGTCAGGCTACACGCACAGCGGGCCGGCACGCATCAGCTGGGCTCGGCTGCTCAAGCGCGTGCCGAGCTGCGACATAACTTGAGTACAAGTTAGTCTTCGCTGAAGCTTCGCTTTGAGATCGACCTGAAGCACTGCCCGAACTGCGGCGGCCTGGCCAGCTCAAGATCATTGCGGCCATCCTGGAGGCGCCAGGGACAAGAGCGGATCCTCACGCACCTGGGGCTGCAAGCCAGGGCACCGCCCCGGGTGGCGGCGCGCGGAGATTTTGAGCAGGAGGCGTGAAGGCGGCCCGGCACCCAAGGGCCGCGGGGAGGGGCTGCGCCTGATTCGGGTCGAGCCTGGTGAGGCGCCATGAAGCGCGCCGGCTTAACCGATGTCGAGGCAGTTTTCAGGTCAGGCGGCGGGGCTGCGGCTGCCCAGCGGGCGATTGGCCAGGCCAACACTCCCCCAAAACTCCCCGGTGTACCACCCAGTGCGGGCGAGCCCGTCCCGGGGGGCACAAAACATACCGTTAGATTTTCCTAATCACTGCCCGTGTACCTGTACGGGCCGCAGGTCAGCCCGGCCGTTGGTCGACCGGGCTCGCGCGCGGTGCCGGAGCCCTTCAGCGGAGCCCGGCCCGGTCAGTCAACTGTTCCGGCGCGCGTGTTTGGCCTTCACAGCCACAGTCAGTAGGCCTGCCAGAAGCAGCGCCAAGATCTGAGGCTCTGGCACCGGAACGGTCAGAGGCACATCGGTCCCGGCGACAAAGATCTGCGGCAACGCGAAGCCGGCGAAGGCTGGATCGCCGCCAAAAGCGTCGGCGATCTGATCAAAACCGATGCTGTCGATGGATGCCGGGTCAGCGAAGATGGTCAGGGTACTGCTGACGACGAACTGGTCGTTGACAGGGATGTTCACGTTGAAGGAGTTGATTGCCAGTCCTCTGTAGGCCCCGCCAGCGACAGCCACGGTGTTGGCGAAAGCGCCGCCATGGGCCACGCGGTTAAAGCCCGCAGCACCGTTGTTCGAAGCCGCCAGCACCAGAGGCGCCAAGTCCAGGCCGCCGAAGAACGGACTGGCGGGGTTCGCGCTTTGCACGAACGTCCTCAATGAGGCCACAGCGGCGTTGCCAGGAAGGGTCACCGCGCCCGAAATTGCCAGCCAGTTGCCAAAGGTTCCAACCTCGCCCTGCGACGTAAAAGTGGCCTGCCAGGTGGCGATTCCGTAAGAGGCGCTCCCGCTGCCCGGCACGACGTCGAGCAGTCCGAAGCCGACCCGGGTCGGCGTCAGCGCGATGTTGCCCGCGCCAAAGAGGCCGGAGGCGTTGCCGCCGCCAAATTGCTGCAGCGCGCCTGGCAGCGGACCAGCGATCTGGTTGATGTTGTTGGTGTTGACCGGATTGGTCGTCAGGTAGCCGCCCAGCGTGCCACCGCCCGGGCTGGACAGGACGTCAGTGCGGCCATTGACGTTGTTGCCAATGTAGGTCGGGTTGCCGGCGTTGACCGGGTTGCCGTACGGCGTTACGCCAAAAACGACGGTACCAGTGGCGCTACCGGGCACAAGGTCGATAGCCTGGGCCGAGACGCAGGTCAACGAGGCCAGTGCGAAGGCGGCAAGCCGCGTGTGCATGGAATTGGACATGAAGTGGTTCCTTTCGCCATTGCGCCCTGCATCTAGGGCAGATCGGGCGACGCTTGAGACGGGCGCGTCGCTTGCCCAACCCTCCGTAATGACTGAGCTTCAATAGGCTATCTTTAAATTGTAACCATTTTTCGGTGGCTTTAGCTCATTGGGATAGTCCGAACGGACGACGCTTGGATTGTCCGGCACAGCAATCTGAGTGAACCGTGGCTCATCAAATCCTGCCGAATACCCGAATCGCCCCGGGAGTCGTGGGTGAATAAGAAAATCAAACGGCATGTTTTTGTGCCAACCGGCAGGGGCTCGCCCGCACTGGGT
>CAZADK010000095.1:8607-10763 GCA_964483855.1 uncultured Rhodoferax sp. | reverse complement strand
TCCGCGCAAACGCAGCATTGCAAGGCATGGCGATGATTGTCTTTCGGGACCTGAAGCCCGTGCACCCGCGCCGCAAGACCTCCGCCGCCGTGGAGGAAATCCAGACGCTGCGCGAAGAGACGCTCGCCTTCAAGGAGGAACTGCAATCGGCCAATGAAGAAATGCAGTCCACCAACGAGGAGCTGCAATCCACCAACGAGGAGTTGCAGTCGGCCAATGAGGAATTGACCTCCTCCAAGGAAGAGATGCAATCGATGAACGAGGAACTTCAGACGGTGAATGTCGAGCTGCAGACCAAACTGGACGACCTGGCGCTGGCCCAGAGCGATATGAAAAACCTGCTCAACAGCACCAACATCGCCATGCTGTTCCTGGACCAGGGTCTGAACGTGCGCCGATTCACCGACGGCGCCTCCAAGATCATCAACCTGCTTGAAAGCGATATTGGCCGGCCCTTGAACCATCTGACCACCCGTCTGCAATACCCGGAATTGCATGAAGACGCACTGGAGACGCTGCGCACCCTGGTGTTTTCCGAGAAACAGATCGTCAGCACCGACCAGCGCTGGTTTTCAGTGCGCATCATGCCTTACCGCAGGCTGGACAATGTCATCGACGGCGCCGTGATCACCTTCGTGGACATCACCGCGACAAAACAGCTGGAATCGACACTGCGAAAGGCCGCGGAACCATGAATGGCGTTCACCAGTTCGTTGCCGCGCAAGCGATCCAGGCTCGACCAGCAGCCAGCGGCATGGCTGCTGGTCGAGCGAGTGGTGGCGGTTGCAGATGGCCGTCTGGGCCATCTGGGTGATCAGCGCCTGGGGATAGCGCAAAGACAAGTGCATCACTGGGTGTGGGCGGGGAATTGCTGAAGCCGTGCGCCCGCACCCGCCTTGCCACCGGGCGCCAGCCCCCGGTTCACACGCCTGTCCGCGCGGCAACGCACCATGCACGTTCAGCGCATGCCGAGCACCGTCGTACCGAACAGTTGGGCAAGTTCGCGCGGCGGCGCGCGCCAGTATTGGGGTGGCGCAATCACCTGCGCGCCGAGTTCGGCTGCCGCATGCCAGGGCCAGCGCGGATCGTAGATGATGCCTCGCGCCAGCGCCACCAGGTCGGCCTGGCCATCGGCGACGACCGCCTGGGCCTGTGCCGGCGTCGTGATCAGCCCGACCGCGATCGTGGGCACTGCGGTGGCCTGGCGGATCTGCTGCGCGAACGGAATCTGATAGCCGGGGCCCAGCGTGATCTTCTGCGCTGGCGAGATGCCGCCGGAGGACGCGTCGATCCAGTCAACGCCACGCGCCTTGAGTGCCTGCGCAAACACGATCGTCTGCGCAACATCCCAGCCCCCTTCGATCCAGTCGGTGGCCGAGACCCGCACGCCGACCGGCTTGTGCGTGGGAAAGGCGGCGCGCACCCCATCGAACACCTCCAGCGCAAACCGCATCCGGTTCTCCAGCGAGCCGCCGTAGGCATCTGAACGCCGGTTGGCGATCGGCGACAGAAATTGGTGCAACAGATAGCCATGTGCGGCGTGCAGCTCAATGCCGTCCAGCCCCAGCCGCGCCGCACGGGCAGCGCTGTTCGCGAACGCATCCCGGATCCGTTGCAGGCCGGCCGTGTCAAGCGCCACCGGTGCGGCCTCGCCATCCTTGATCGCCACCGCGGACGGCGCATGCGCCAGCCAGCCCCCCTCGCCAAGCGGTATTTGTTGTCCCCCGTTCCACGGCTCGCGGCTCGACGCCTTGCGACCGGCATGGCCGAGCTGGATGATGATCGGCACCGCGCTGTGGGCGCGAATGGCAGCCAGCACGCCGCCCAGTGCCGCCTCGGTCGCGTCGTTCCACAGGCCCAGATCGCCGGGCGTGATGCGCCCTTCGGCCTCAACTGCGGTGGCCTCGATGCACAACATGCCGGCGCCCGACAGGGCCAGCTGGCCCAGATGCATCAGGTGCCAGGGCTGGGCCTGGCCGTCGACGGCGGAATATTGGCACATCGGCGAGACGACGATGCGGTTGGGCAACAACACGCTGCGCAATGTGAGGGGCGAGAACAAGGCACTCATGCGGATTCCTGTACGGTGAAGACTGCGCGCATTTTCGCCGGGGAGGGAATGGTCTGCCAGCCGAGCTGAGAGGCCGGCAGCAGCT
>CAZADK010000095.1:0-8507 GCA_964483855.1 uncultured Rhodoferax sp. | reverse complement strand
GGACGAAAGTCGCGGATCGGCAGGCGCCAGCAATACCGGGCGATCGGGCCGAGCGTGTCCCAGATGGCACGACCAGCGGCCAGGTCGCCGACATGCACCGCATGGTGCATCGCCACCAGCTCACGGGTTGCGGTGCCGGCAAAGCCGATCAGGGCGCCGTTGCACCCCATGACCATGGCCTCGAAGATGAAGGTGTCACTGCCAGTGAGCACGCCGATCGGGCGCGCCAGGCCCCGCGCCACCTCGATCGTCTGCAGCGTCTGGCCGACATCGAAGCTGGCCTCCTTGATCGCCACCAGCTGCGGGATCTCGGCCATGGCCTGCAGGATCTCGGGCGTGTAGTCGGGGCCCCAGCCCTTGGGAAACTGAAAACAGACCATGGGCAGATCCGCCGCCTGGGCGATGGCGCGGTGGTACCGCACGATCATCTCGCTGGGCACCGGTGCGCCGCTGAAGGTAGGGAACGGCGGAAACACCGTCAGACCCTCGGCGCCGGCCGCGCGCAAAAGCTCGGCCTTGCGCGCAGCGGCGCGGGTCGAGCCTGCGACGATGCCCGACAACAGCGGCACACGGCCGTCCACCACGCCTTTGCAGACACGGATGATGCGCATCTGCTCGTCGTCGTCCAGCGCAATCACCTCGGAGGCATCGACGTTCATCACGATGCCCGCCGGCTGCTGCGCGGCGATCCAGTCGATGTAGCGCTCCAGTGTTGGCCAGTCGATGTCACCGCCCTCGACCATCGGCAGCATCGGGGCGGCGATCACGCCGGTGAGGGGTCGATTCAGCATGTTGGTACCTCCTTGCACGTCAATACCGGATCACACCATTGCGCATGAAGCATTCGGTGATCTCGTCGCAATATGCGGTGAAGCGGCTGCTGGTGACCACGGCCTTGTTGCGTGGCCGCGGCAGGTCGACGGTGATGATCTTCTCGATCCGGCCCGGCCGCGGGGTCATCACGACGACCCGGTCCGCCAGCGCGACCGCCTCGGAAATGCCGTGCGTGACGAAGATCAGCGTATGGCGCTGGCGCAACCACAACTTCTCCAGATCGATCCGCATCTGCTCGCGCGTCAGCGCGTCGAGTGCACCGAACGGCTCGTCCATCAGCAGCAACGTGGGATCGTGGATCAGCGCGCGCACGATGGCAACCCGCTGGCGCATGCCACCCGACAACTCGCGCGGGCGCCGGTCCAGGAATTCGCCCAGGCCCACGTCGGCCAGCAGCTGCCTGGCCCGGTCGCGGTACTGGTTGGCGTCCAGCCCGCGCAACTCGAGCTGGATCAACACGTTGTCGAGCACGTTGCGCCAGTCGAGCAACACCGGGCTCTGGAAAACGATGCCCAGGTCGGTCTGCGGACCGGCCACGTCGCGGCCGCCAACCTGGACGGCGCCGGAGGTGAATGGCAACAAGCCGGCCACGATGCGCAGCATCGTGCTCTTGCCGCAACCCGACGGCCCCACCACCGCAACCAGTTCACCGGTGCGCACCGCCAGATCGAGGCCATCGAGGGCGTTGGTGACCATGCCCTCGCGCTCGAAGGTGTGACGCAGATCCCGTATCGTGATGTGGGCCGCGCCGCCACCCGACGGCTGCGCTGGTGTTGCCCCCAGCGCCTGCCCCTCGTTGCCGTGTTGCTGCCGAGGCAACACGGTCACGGGAACACGTCCGCACTGCGTGCTGCGGTATGAGCGCCTTGGGAACGGCCCGGCGGCACCCATAAGGCAACCTGCACGCAATGCGCTGCGCCGCGGTGAGCCGTGGGAGCGACCCGGCGGCTCACTTGGGCAGGAACTCGTTGGTGTGAAATGTCGTCCACGGCTCGTTTGTGGACAGGTCGCGGTATTGCTTGAGCAGCGTGATCGTCTGCTCCCAGTCGGCCTTGGCGCCCACGCCGACCTTACCCTTGGAGTTGGCCGAGTCGAGCAGCTCGAAATCGACCATCATCTGGTCCATCGTGGACTGCCGGTTCAGGTCGGGCTTGACCTTCATCGCTGAATCGACAGCCGCGTTCGGGTTTTTCTTCGCCTCTTCCCAGGACCGCACCGACGCCTTGACGAAGCGGCGCACCAGGTCGGGTTTGTTCTTGATCGTGTTGCCGGTGGTCAGGATGGTCATGCCGACGATGTTGGCGCCGTGGTCGGCATACCGCAGCGCCGCCGGCACCTGGCCCTTGTACTTGATCAGGAAATACTGGTCGTCGGCACCGCCGAGCAAGGCATCGACCTTCTTCTCGAGCACGGCCACCACCTTGGCCGCCGGATCGACCTGCACGAAACGGATCTTGTCCATGTCGAGCTTGTTGTGTGCTGCCAGCGCGCGGAACAACTGGCCCAGCGGGTCGCCGGGAGAGACAGCAAACGACTTGCCCTCGAGATCCTTCGGCGTCTTGATGCCGGTCGAGGCCAGCGACACGACCGAGAAGCCGGTGGAGTTGAGCAGCGACATCACCGACTTGACGTCGGCACCCTTGGACGCGGTCGTGATCAGGCTCGACGAATCGGCCATGCCAAAGGTGTCGGAACCGGCCGCGACCACCTGCACCGTGTTGCCGGAGCCGCGGCCTTCGTTGATCGTCAGGTCGATGCCTTCCTGTTTGAAAAAGCCCATGTCCTTGCCGTAATAGAACGGCACGTGCAAGCCGCCCAGGTACCAGTTCAGCCGCAGCGAGACGGCCTCCTGGGCCGCGGCCAGGGATGCGGACACCGCCAGAGCGGCGGCCAGAATCAGACGGATGATGCGCATGAATGTCTCCTCTTGAGTTCGACCTACCAAAAAATCTTACATGGACGTGGTGTTGACCTGGTTCTGCGATGTGTGCCAGGGGATCGTGATGCGTTCGATGAATTCGACCGTGTAATACACCGCCAGGCCGATGAAGCTGAGCAGGAAGATGACCGCGAACACCATCGGTGTGTCGAGGTTGCCGTTGTATTGCAGCAGCAGGTAACCCAGCCCGCTGTCCGATGCGACGAATTCGGCCACGATCGCCGCCGTGGCCGACAAAGCCGCACCGACCTTCATGCCGGTGAAGATGTCAGGCAGCGCCTGCGGCAAGCGGATCTTGGCGAACAACTTCCAGCCACTGGCGCCGGTGGTGCGCGCGAAGTCGGCAATCTCCGGATCCACCGCCTTGAAGCCGGCAATGCTGGAGACGACAATCGGGAAAAACGACAACAGGAACACGATCAGCAGCTTGGGCGTGTAACCGAAGCCGAACCAGATGATGAACAGCGGCGCGATCGCGATCTTGGGCACGATCTGCAGGAACACCACGATCGGGTAGACCGCGTTTTCCATGAAGCGCGAATAGGTGACCGCCAGCGCGAACGGAATACTCACCAGCACCGCCATCAGGTAGCCGCCCAGGATCTCCTGCGTGGTGACCCAGGCGCCGTCCATCACGGTGGGCATGCGCTTGCTGAACTCGAGCCAGATCTTGGTCGGCGGGGGCAACAGGTATTCCTTGACGCCCAGCACCCGCACCGCGACCTCCCAGAACAGCAGCAGGCCCAGCGCCAGCAGCACCGCACCCATGCGCTGGCGCAACCAGCGGGCAAAGGCGCTTTTCGGCGCCGGGGCAGCCGCGCGGGGCATGGTGCCAGTGGTGGCGCTCATCGTCCGGGTACAGCGCCGGGGCCGAGATCCTGGGTGCCGAACACGGCCGGCATGTTGATCTCGATCAACTCGAGGTCGTCCGAGCGGCCCACCACGTTGTGCGGCACGCCACCGGGCTGCGACAGACAGGCGCCGGCGTGCGCGGTGACATCACCATCGATGCCGGCATAACGAAATCGGATCCAGCCGCGCAACACGTAGTTGAAATGGGCGGTCATGTCATGCCAGTGCCAGCCGGTTTCCTGGTCGAATGGCGCGATGGCCCGGATGTGGCGCGCGCCGATGCGGCCCTGCGTGCTGGCCGCCAGCCCCAGATCGCGGTACTCGACGTCGGGGCGCGGGCCGTCGCGGGTGAAGGCGGCGTCGGTGAGCGCGAACAGGCCGAACACCGACCGCGCCTCGTCAAGACGCAACGGTCCCGGAAAGTTCGGCATCGTGTCGTTCTGCATATGACCCACCTTTGAGCAGATGCTAGCACATTAATGGAACGATGTTCCATTACAATGCATGGCCATATGAGAACCACGCTCCCCCGGAACAGCAGCAGGCGACTGCCCAGCCCCGGCCCTGCGGCCATGCGCATCGTCAAGGGGCTGCTGAACCGCTGTCTGGAGGTGCTCGAGTTGTTATCGTTCGACTCGCAATGGCGCCGCCTGTCCGACATTGCGGCAGCACTTGAACAACCCAAGGGCGCCGTGCACCGGCTGCTGGCCGAGTTGCAGAGCATGGGCTGGGTCGAGCAAGACCACGACACCGAGCGTTACCGGCTCACGCTCAAGCTGGCCTTGCTGGGGCAGCAATACCTGCGTGCGACCGGCCTGCCCGGCGTCGCCCAGCCGATCCTGGACGAGGTCGCCAAGCGTTGCCGCGAGCTGGTGCGGCTCACGGTGCTGCAGGACAACGCGTTGCACTGGCTGGTCTCATCGCAAGGCGCCCCGACCGGCCTGATGTACCAGCCAACGCTCAATGGCCAGCTGACCCTGCACACCACGGCCAACGGAAAAATCTGGCTCTCGACGCTGGACGACGCCACGGCGCTGCGCATCGCCACCGACAACGGACTCGGAATGGCCCCGCGTGCGCGCCAACTCCTGGGCCCCCGCGCATTGCAAGACGGCGCAGCCCTGCTGCACGACCTGACCGCTTGCCGCGCCCGCGGCTACGGCCTTGCCATCGAAGAGGCCGAGCCCGGCGTCAAGGCGATCGCTGTCGTCGTGCGCGCACAGCATGACCAGCGTGTGCTCGGCACGATGAGCATCGCCGGCCCGCTGGTGCGCATGGGGCCGGAGCGCGACGCCGAGTTCCATGCGCTGCTGCAGCAGGCCGCCGGCACACTGGCGCTGGTATGGCCACACGACAACCTGCCATTGACCGGACCCGGCTGATGCGCAATCCACGGCACCCGCACGACCGGTGGCACATGCCCGGGCCGCGCCCCATTGCAAGGAGACGCATATGAGTCTGTACGGACACGGCGCCGTCACCATCTGGCACGACCTGCTGCCACTGGCCAAGGATGCGTTTTATGCCTGGCACAACCAGGAACACATGCCCGAGCGGGTCGGCATACCGGGTTTCCAGCGCGGACGGCGTTACATCGCCCACAGTGGCGCGCCCGAATATTTCAACCTCTATGAGGCCGACAGTCCCGAGGTGTTGTCGGGCCAGGACTACCTGAACCGCCTGAATGCGCCCACACCCTGGACACGGGAACTGGTGGTGTCGTTTCGCAACGTCACGCGTGCGATCTGCCGTGTGGTGTACAGCGCCGGCGTCGGTCAGGGCGGCAGCCTGCTGACACTGCGCTTCGACCCGCCCGAGGCGACGGCCGAAGCCTTGGCGAAGCTGCTGCGCCAGCAGCTGTTGGCGCCGCTGGTCGATGCGCCGGGTATCGTCGGGGTACACCTGTGCCGCGCCGACGACAGCGGCAGCCGCATCGAAACGGCAGAGAAAAAGGCGCGCAATCAAGAGACGCAGATTCCGCGCTGGGTACTGCTGCTCGAGGGCATTTCGCCGGACGCCGTGCAGCGCGGCGCCGACCGCTTGCACCAGACACTGGCGCAACACGGCCAGGCATTCAGCGACATGCAACAGGCCATCTACCGGCTCGAATCGCAGCGCTGCAAACATCCCTGGGGTTGAGGGAGGCCCCAGCCCTGGCATCGCCAGGGCTGGGGCCTCCCTCAGGCCACCAGCGCCAGCGCGGCGTAGTCGCCCAATTTGTCGCCCAGGCCGGCCTCGACCAGCAACACGCCGTCGGTCAGCGCCGGCAACTTGCCGCTTACATGCGCCTGCAGCCTGGGCAGCAGGAAATCGCGGTGGTGCCAGAACACACTACCCCCCATGCTGATGCCCTGCAGGTCCAGCGTGGCGACCAGGTTGTACAACATGCGTCCCATCACCCGGCACACGGCATCGACGATCGCCGTGGCCTGCGGGTCGCCAGCCTTGGCCGCCAGCAGCAAGGCGGCGGCATCGGCGAAACCGTACGACGCAAAGCGCCGCGCCAAGGCATTGCCTGCCACCTGGCCCTCGACATCGCCGATATTGCCGCAGCCGCACAAGGCGTCGTCGTTGTCGTCGACGAACATGTGGCCGGCATGGCCGGCGTTGCCGTTCTTGCCGCGCAGCACATGGCCATCCACGCACAGGCCCACGCCGATGCCGGTGCTCCAGGTCACGTAGGCGCAATGGTCCAGGCCTTGCAGCGCCCCCCAGCGGCGCTCCGCTGCCAGAGCTGCGATGGCGTCGTTGGTCACCTGTACGCACGGGAAAGCTGCACGCAGCGGCGCCTCCAGCACCGCGCTGGTCCAGTCGTTGGGCAGTCCGCGCGCGGCACCCGCCAGGCCGCCACAGATGTTGGGCGCGGCCAGTTCGACCCAGCCATCGCGGATCACGAACGGGCCACAGGCGGAGACGCCCACCGCGCGGATGTCCTGGGTCGACACGCCGGCCGTGGTGCAACTCTCGTCGATCAGGCGCAACACCTGCATGCCCAGCGCGTCATCGTCGCCACGGGTGGCGGTGGGCTCGCTGACCCGCCCGCGCAATCCACCCGCATCGGCGACGCTGACGGCCACCTTGGTGCCGCCCACATCGACGCAGGCACGTACACCGGTGATGCCGTCAAAGACAGCCCGGTGATCGAGCGGATCGGATGTGGATGCTGGATTCAATGGATCGTCTCGCGTAGAACCTTGGCTGCCGCCGCAACGGCCCGGACACCGGACCGGGGTTGCCGGAGCGGCGTCAGGCGACCGCCAAACCGGCGCGAATGACATCCTACCAGCGCCCACCACAGGTAATCGTCCCGTAACCGGCTATTCGCAGGATTGCGCGCCCGACGACGGGTCGCCGGATCCATCGATCGCCTGCCACCAGCCGCAGGCCCGTGGCGGCGCCATCGTGAACACGAAGCAATTGCCGCCACCATTGGCCGGCTGGTCCCAGCGTCGCTCGATCGGCTCGCCGGCCAGGCGGCAATACAACAAGGTGCCGACCGCGCCGTGCGAGACGATGGCGATCCATCCATGGGTGGTGTCGGACTGTGCAATACGCTGCACCGCGTCGACGATCCGGCGCTGGGCATCAATTGTGGTCATCGACAACGCCCCTGACTACACCCGGCCGAAGTCGTCCTGCAGGCGTTCGATATCGTCCTCGTCCAGCCGCTCGCCCAACTGCACCTCGACGATTTCCATGGCGTGCGCCGTGCGGTTGGCCAGGCGATGCACCTCGGCGGTCGCAATATCGACATGGTGCCCGACCTCCAGGTCGGTGACCCGATCCCCGACCGTGACCGTCGCAATGCCGCGCACAACGACCCAGTGTTCGGCCCGATGGCGATGCCGCTGCAAGCTGAGCTGCCGGCCCGGCAGGACGCCGATTCGCTTGATCTTGAAGCCGGGTTGCTCGGACACTGTTTCGTACCAGCCCCAGGGGCGTTCGGTGCGGTCCGGATCGTGCGTGCTTCGAGGTACGTCGGTCATGGTTATCGGTCGGGCGTCGGTGCCCGGATGGTAACAACACGGCACCCGACGCGACACACCATGCCGCAGTGTC
Organism: uncultured Rhodoferax sp.; assembly: GCA_964483855.1. GTDB lineage: Bacteria > Pseudomonadota > Gammaproteobacteria > Burkholderiales > Burkholderiaceae_C > CAISIP01. The sequence goes on along the minus strand of CAZADK010000095.1, from coordinate 823 downwards.
GCCGCGGCACCAGCGCGATCAGCCCAGATGCGAGCGCGTCCAGCGCACGATGTCGGCTGCGCCCATGGCGCCAGCCTGGCGCGCGATCTCGCGCCCGCCCTTGAACAGCGCCAGCGTCGGGATGCTGCGGATATTGAAGCGCTCGCCCAGCCCCTGCACTTGCTCGGTGTTGACCTTGGCCAGCCGCACACCCGGCTCGAGCTGGCCGGCGGCCTGCTCGAATGCCGGCGCCATCTGGCGGCACGGCCCGCACCATGGTGCCCAGAAGTCGACCAGCACCGGGATGTCGTTGCGCCCGACATGGCGCTCGAACGCCTGCGCGTCAAGCGCGGCCGAATGCGCGGTGAACAGCGGCTGGTGGCAACGTCCGCAGTCGGGCGCGTTCTCCAGGTCGGACGTCTCCACCCGGTTCGTGGTGTGGCAATGCGGGCAAACGATATGTGCGGGGGCTGTCATGGTTTCTTCCCTGAGATATTTTTGGTCGTCGTGGTCGATCGGCGCCGTATCGACGACCCACGGCGCACCATTGGGATGCAACTGGGGCCGGAACACGCCGCTTCAAGCCACAGCCTCGCACATTGCATGCCCGGCGGCAATCACCCGGTTGATCACCCGGTCGATCACCCGGTCGATCAGGTCACCCGATCCAGCCGCGACGTCATCCACAGCAGCGCCAGCAAGGCCAGGCAGACCGCCGGCATGATGGCCCATAAACCGAGTTGGGCGCCGAGCAGGCCCAGTGCTGCCGGGCCAAGCGCACAACCCACGTAGGCAAACGCGACCTGGCGCCCGATCACGCGGCGCGCGGTGTCGGCATCGAAAC
>CAZADK010000094.1:681-10814 GCA_964483855.1 uncultured Rhodoferax sp. | reverse complement strand
CTCGCGGCTCCAGTCGATGGCCAGCCCCAGCGCCTGCATCTGCTTCTTCATGTAGGCGATGTTGTCGTAGGTCCACTTCGCCGGCGGCACGCCGTTTTTCAGCGCCGCATTTTCGGCGGGCAGGCCGAAGGCGTCCCAGCCCATCGGCATCAGCACGTTGTAACCCTTCATGCGCAGGTGGCGCGTGAGCATGTCGTTGATCGTGTAGTTGCGCACATGGCCCATGTGCAGTTTGCCGCTGGGGTAGGGCAGCATCGAGCAGGCGTAGAACTTCCGGCGCGCGGCGTCTTCGGTGACGCGGTAGGCGTCGCGGCCGATCCAGTGCTGCTGGGAGGCGGCCTCGACTTCGAGGTGGTTGAATGTGTCGTGCATGGGGATCGATGGGCGGCGCGAGTGCCGCTGCCGGTCGATTCTAGGTGTTCACGGCTGCCGGCACGGCCGTGCGTCGGTGCTCCCCGGTGGCCGTGGCAGACGTCGGACGCCGTCAGGGCGCAGGCTTCTCCGGTTCGGCGACAAAGCCGATCCGTCCCAGGCCGGCTTTTTGCGCCACGCCCATGATCTCCACCACGCGGCCATACGGTACGGCAGCATCCGCGCGCAGCTGCAGTTCGGTGTCCGGGTCGGCGCTGGCGATGCCGGTCAGCTGCGCCGCCAGCTCGGCGCCCGATACCGGTTTGTCGTTCAGGAAGGCCTGGCCAGACTTGTCGACACTGAGCATGACCGACGCCGGGGCGTTGCCGGCGCTGGCGGCATCGCTGCGCGGAAGGTCGAGCCGGATCGAGCTGGCCAGCAGCGGTGCGGTGATGATGAAGATCACCACCAGCACCAGCATCACGTCGATCAGGGGTGTCATGTTGATCTCGCTCATCGGCGCACTGCCGGTGTCGCGATCCAGGCGCCCGAAAGCCATGCGTCTCAATCCCGTGCCGGCGCCACCCCGGGCACGCCGGGATGGAGCAGCAGTTCACGCAGGTCGCGCGCAAAACCTTCGAGATCAGCCTCGATACGGCCGATCTGGCGGCCCAGCACGTTGTACGCCAGCACCGCCGGAATCGCCACCGCCAGCCCGGCGGCAGTCATGATCAGGGCCTCGCCAACCGGGCCGGAGATCTTGTCGATCGTGACCTGACCGGCCTGCGAGATCGACAACAAGGCATGGTAGATGCCCCAGACCGTGCCCAACAAGCCGACGAAGGGCGCGGTGGCGCCGACCGTGGCGAGCATCACCTGGCCGAACTGCAGCTTGTGCAATATCGCATGCAGCTGCTGGCGCAGCACCCGTGTCAGTTGCTGGGAGCGGTCACCCGCATGGGCCAGCGTCCCGCTGCCATGGATCCGGGTTGCGGCGATCAGCGGTGCGATCAGGGCCTCGCGGTCGAACGCCTCGGCCTTGCGCTGGCCCTCCTGCAGGTCGCCGGACTGCCAGAATGCCAGCAGGCTGCGCCCGACGTCGCGGCTGGCACGGCGTAGCAACCAGGATTTCCACAGGATGACGAACCAGCTGCTGGTCGACATCAGCAGCAACACCAGGACCACCAGGTTGCTGACTGCGTCGCCCTGGGCCAGGATCTGGATCAGGCCCATGGAAGTCTCCCCATTGCGTCGCTGCCCGCGGCCTGGCCTGGGCTTGCGTTGCAACGCATCATGATGCGACCGTGTTGGTCCCGGCCAGACCCAGTACGTCGAACATGTCGAACAGGCCGCGTGTCTGGCCGGCCAGGAAACGCACGGCGCGCAGGCTGCCCTGGGCATAGGTTTCTCGGCTCGAGGACTTGTGCGAGATCTCGATACGCTCGCCGGTGCCGGCAAACAGCACCGTGTGGTCGCCGACAATGTCGCCGCCGCGGATGGTGGCAAAACCGATGGTGGACGGGTCGCGTTCGCCGGTGACGCCCTGGCGGGCGTAGACCGCGCAGTCCTCGAGGTTGCGGCCAGTGGCCTGGGCGAGCACCTCGCCCATCTTGAGCGCGGTGCCCGACGGTGCATCGACCTTGTGGCGGTGATGGGCCTCGATGATCTCGATGTCGTAGCCGGTGGCCATGGCGCGGCCGGCCAGTTCCAGCAACTTGAGCGTGACGTTGACGCCGACACTCATGTTGGGCGCCATCATGATCGCGATGGCGCGGCCGCAGTCGGCAATCTCGGCCTTTTGGGCGTCGGAAAACCCGGTGGTGCCGATCACTGCCTGCACGCCCAGTTTGCGGCAGATTGCCAGGTGGGCCAGCGTGCCCTGCGGGCGGGTGAAATCGATCAGCACGTCGCAGCCGGCCAACCCGTGTGCCAGGTCGTCGGTGACCAGCACTCCACAGGGGCTACCGGTGAAGGCACTGGCATCATGGCCGACCGCCGGGCTGCCGGCGATGTCGAGTGCGCCACCCAGGACGCAGTCATCGCTGGCGCGCACCGCGTCGATCAGCATGTGGCCCATGCGGCCGGATGCCCCGGCAATGCAGACCCTGCGCTTGCGCTCGCTCGCCATGCCGTGCGCCGGGGTCAGGGTTTTGCCGGCTCGAGCGGCGGGTAACTGGCGGGCAGGGGCGGCACGACGCGTGCCGACGTGGCCGGCGTGTCTGCCGCGGCGTCCTTGCGCGACGATTGTGCAAATGCCTTGAGCGATTCTTCACTGGCCTGCAGCTGCGGCACCTTGGCCGACTTGCGGTTGTTGTCGAGCGAGGCCACAAACTCCGCCTCGGTAGGCATGGGGTCGGCGTCGAAACGCGCGATCAAGTCGTCCTTGAAGAAGATGGTGAGCTTGCGCAACTGCGGCTCTTCACCCCTGCGCTGGAAGCTGAAGACGTAATCCCAGCGGTCGGCATGGAACACGCTTTGCAGCAAAGGGGTGCCCAGCAGATCGCGCACCGATTGCCGGGGCAGGCCCGCACGCAACACCTCGACTTGCTCGCGTGTGATCACGTTTCCCTGCACCACGTCGATCCGGTACGGCGTCACGATGCCGGACAGGCTGCGGCTGGCGCCGTCGAAGCTCGAGCACGCCGCCAGGCTGGCGCTCAGGGCCAGCAGCAGGGACTTCAGGACGGGCGAGGCAGGCATGGATCGGGGGGACTATATGATCGGGTCATTGTAGCCGCTGCGCCCGCGCCAGCAGGCCATCCCCGGAGGTTGACCATGGCCATCGCCAACATCGATGAACTCAAGAGTACCGGGCTCAAGGCCACCGTGCCGCGGCTGAAGATACTCGAGATTTTCCAGAAGGCGCAGCAGCGCCACATGACGGCGGAAGACGTGTATCGTGCCTTGCTGGACGACAATTCGGATGTCGGACTGGCCACGGTGTATCGCGTGCTGACCCAGTTCGAGCAGGCCGGCATCTTGAGCCGCAGCCATTTCGAGAGCGGCAAGGCGGTGTACGAGCTCAACGAGGGCCAGCACCACGACCACCTGGTGTGCCTGGACTGCGGCCGGGTCGAGGAGTTCTACGACGCGGAGATCGAAAGGCGCCAGCAGGCGGTTGCCAAGGCCAGAGGCTTCGTCATCGCCGACCATGCGTTGAGCCTGTACGCCCATTGCAGTCATTCGGATTGTCCGAGCCGCCCGGCTGCAGCGCGCGGCAGCCAGCGTTGAGTCGCGCCGGACTTCAGGTGCCGGAGCGGGTGGGCTGCCTGACTTCCATCGCCTTGCGGTGGCGTTCGACGAATTCCTGGTAGGTGTCGATGCCACGCAGCTTGAGGATGGTGCTGCGCACCGCAGCTTCGACCAGCACCGCGATGTTGCGACCAGCCACCACCTGCACCACGACCTTGAGCACCGGGATGCCGAGGACGTCCTGGGTCAGTGGTTCGTAGGGAATACGTTCGTACTCGCGCTCCAGCGTCTCGCGACGCACCAGATGCACGATCAGCTTGAGCCGAATTTTGCGCCGTACCGCCGTCTCGCCGAAGATGGCGCGGATGTCGAGCAGACCGATGCCGCGCACCTCGAGCAGGTTCTGCAGCAGGTCTGGGCAACGACCCTCGATCGTGGTCTGGTTGATGCGGTAAAGGTCGACCGCGTCGTCGGCCACCAGGCCGTTTCCGCGCGAGATCAGTTCCAGTCCGAGTTCACTCTTGCCCAGTCCGGATTCGCCGGTGATCAGCACGCCCAGGCCCAGGATGTCCATCAGAACGCCGTGCATCGAGGCACGTTCGGCAAAGTGCTTGGACAGGTAGGCCCGCAAGACGTCAATGACAAACGCCGACGACGCGTGGGTCGAGAACATCGGGATCTGGGCGCGTTCGCACAACGACAACAAGGCATCGGGCGCCTCCTGGCCGTCGGCCAGCACCAGCGCGGGTGGCTCCAGCGTCACGATGCGGGAAATACGGCGGGCGCAGTCTTCCTGTGTCGCGTTGGTCAGGTAGGCGACCTCGCGCTCGCCCAGGATCTGCACCCGATAGGGGTGGATGTAGTTGAGGTAGCCGACCAGGTCGGCGCCTGAACTGGCGGCCTGCACCGCCACTTCGTCGAAACGCCGCTCGGAGGCGCCCAGGCCGGCGACCCATTGCCACTTCAGGTAGCCGCGAAATTCCTCGAACAGGACATCGGCGCTGACAACGGTGGGCTTCATGACGACTCAGCCCGGATTGCCGATCAGGCCAGTTGGGCCGACTGCCACTGCGAGATCAAGTCGTGCAATTGGGCCGCGTCGGTGCAGTTGCTCATTTTCTCGCGCAACTGCGCGTCGCTGAGCAGTTCCGCAATCTCGGACAGGATCTCCAGGTGTTTCTGGGTTGCCGCCTCGGGTACCAGCAGGAAGATCAGCAACTTGACCGCCTGGTCGTCCGGCGCATCGAAGCCGATCGCGGTTTCCATCTGGAATACCGCTGCCATCGGGGCCTTCAGGCCTTTGATGCGCCCATGGGGAATCGCCACCCCATGCCCCAGGCCGGTGGAGCCCAGGCGTTCACGCGAGAACAGGCTGTCCGTGACCAGCGCGCGGTTCAAGCCGTGCAGGCTCTCGAACAACAGGCCGGCTTCTTCGAACACCCGCTTCTTGCTGGTGGCATCGACACGCACAATGACTTGTGCTGGAGGCAGGATGGACGCAAGTCGATTCATGATGGGATGCAGATTATGCACACAAAAAAACCGCCCGGCGCGCGGGCGGTATTGGTCGACCCATGTCGACGCGGGCTTACATCAGGCGTTTGGGCGCCAGATGGTGGTGGTCCTGCAGGCGATCCTTGTGGCGCGCGACCTGTCGATCGAGCTTGTCAACCAGGTCGTCCACGGCAGCGTACAGGTCGGCATGGGAGCTTTCCGCGAACATGTCGCTGCCCTTGACGTGAATGTTGCACTCGGCGCGTTGCCTTCGCTCCTTTTCCTTGAGTTTCTCCACGGTCAGTAACACCTTGACGTCCACGACAGCGTCGAAGTGGCGGGTAATTCGATCGAGCTTGGTCGTTACGTAGTTGCGCAGGGCCGGTGTGACCTCGAGGTGATGACCGCTGATCGTCAAGTTCATGGATATCCTCCTGTATCGCTCGTCGACAAATGGCCGTGGCCTGGCCATGCAGGCCACGACGGAAGGCAGGACACGGCGTATTCCATTGCACCTGCCAGTCGATTCACTATGCCCGCGAAAAGCGGCAAAAGCAAGCCCGCCCGACAGCCCGGCCCACAAGTGCCGCGCATTGGCCCGGCCAGTCAGCCCGTCCCGGGCCGCTGGCGATGCAATAGACTGTGCCGAAGTTACAAAATGTACCGATGAGCCTGGACACCATCATCCACGCCGGATTGCGCCAATACGATCGGCCTACCTTGGGGCTTGTATTGATGGGCGGTGGCGCGCGCACGGCGTACCAGGTGGGTGTGCTGCGCGCGCTGGCCGACATGCTTCAGGCCCACGCAGACGGGCCTTGCACCTTCCCGTTCCAGGTGCTGGTGGGTACCTCCGCAGGCGCGATCAACGCGGCGTTCCTCGCCAGCCGGGCGACGCAGGGGCTGCAGGCCTTCGAGCAACTCGCGCAGTTCTGGCGCCGCTTGCGATCGTCGGATGTGTTCGACCTCAACGTACCGGGCTGGGTGCGGTTCAGCCGCATTGCGGTCGCGCTCAGCCTGTCGCGCCATGCACGGGCCAACGGTGCGATGATGGACAACGCGCCCCTGCGCGAGACCTTGCGCAGGGGCATCTCGCTCGACGGTATCGGCGACGCCTTGCGTTCCAACACCATCGACGCACTGGCGGTGACCGGATCGAGCTACACCAGCGGCGTGCACTGGACTTTCTGCCACACCGCCAGCCAGGGTGAGTTTCAGGGCTGGTCCCGGCCAGGACGGCGCGCCGAATTTCAACCGCTGACCATCGACCACCTGATGGCCTCCAGCGCGATTCCATTCCTGTTTCCGGCCACTGCGTTGCGGGTCGACGGCCGCAACGAGTACTTCGGTGATGGCTCGATGCGCCAGGTTACGCCGCTGTCGCCAGCCATGCACCTGGGCGCTCGCCGCATCCTGGTCGTCGGCGTGGGACAACCCGAGCGTTCCGGGCTGGGCGGCGCCGGCAACGGCGCACAGGTGCGCGGGCCGACCCTGGGCAGCATGGCCGGCCATGTGATGGCCAGTGTGTTCCACGATACGCTGCAGGCCGACGTCGAGCAGACGGTACGCGTCACGCAGACCATCAACCGCCTGCCGGCCGCGGCCGCCAGCGCCCTGCCGTTCAAGGCCATCGACGTGTTGGCCGTGGCACCCACGCAGTCGCTCGACGCGCTGGCGCAGAAGTTCACCAGCGAATTGCCGGCTGCGATTCGCAACGCCATGGGTGCGTTGGGTGTGCTCAAGGGCAGTGGCGGCACGCTGGCCAGCTACTTGCTGTTCGAGCCGCGTTTCGTGCAGTCGCTGATGGCCTTGGGCGAGCACGATGCGATGGCCATGAAGGACGGGCTGCTCGAACTGATGCTCGGCGGCTGAAGAAGCGCCGGTGCAATCATTCGCAGGTCCGACTGTCGGCCGACCCGCGGGCGTCGCGCTGTTGCCTCCCACGCTGGCGGCCAGCGCCTACGGGACGAATTTCCGTTTCATGCCGGGGCTTCAGTGGTCGTTCGGCTACCCGTTTGCCCTGGCGCTGATGGTGGTCAGCGCGATCGCGCCGATGTGGTTTTTCCGGCGCCGAGGCTGGCTCAACTAGCGGGCGGGGCGGCCTGCGCGCGCAGGAAGCGATCCACGATGCGCCGGGTGTAGATTGCGCCACGGCGCCACCTTCCATCTCCACCGCCAGCGCGTCCATCGACTGCGCGCGTAACGCGTGGCGTACCTCGCGCGAAGTCTGCGCAGTCGCGATGAAACGATCGCCGCTGGCGACCAACCCCTGGTGCACGGTGGGTGTGGCAGGTGCGCGGCCGATGGCGGACACCGGTGGCAGGCCATCGATGGCATCGCGGCAAGCGCGCGCGAGCTGGCGGGTCAGGTGTGGATCGCAAGCGAACTGGGTACGCTGGTACAACGGGATTTCGAAGCGCGGGAACAGTGGCGAGGCGTCCATGTCATGCTGCACGAAATGGCTGGCCACGACCATGTCGCCGACCTGGACCTGCGGCCCCAGACCGCCGGCAACGCCGGTGAACACGATCCGGGTGGCGTCGAAGGCCTCGATCAACGTGGTGGCCGTGGTTGCCGCAGCGACCTTGCCGATGCGCGACAAGGCCAGTACCACCGGTGTGCCCTGGAGCGTGCCGCGCCAGAAGTCACGACCGGCGCGTCGCACCCGGCGCGCCTGTGCCAACTGCCCGAGCAGGCCCTGTTGCTCCTGCTCCAGGGCGCTGAGGATGGCCGTGGTCGCCACGTGCAGCCACGGGTCTATTTGTCGCGCAACTCGCGGCGCAGGATCTTGCCCACCGGCGTCTTGGGCAGATCGGCGCGGAACTCCACCACCCTGGGTTGCTTGTAGCCGGTAAGGTTTTCCTTGCAGTAGGCGCGTACCTGGGCCTCGGTCAGCGCCGGGTCCTTCTTGACGACGACCAGCTTGACGGCTTCGCCGGTTTTGGCATCGGGGATGCCGACGCAGGCGCATTCCAGCACACCCGCGAGCTGCGATACGACCTCCTCGATTTCGGTTGGATAGACGTTGAAGCCGCTGACCAGAACCATGTCCTTCTTGCGGTCGACGATCCGGAAGTAACCACGCTCGTCCATCACGCCGATGTCGCCGGACTTGAAGTAACCGTCGGCGGTCATGACCTTTGCGGTCTCGTCCGGGCGCTGCCAGTATCCGGCCATCACCTGCGGACCCTTGATGGCGATTTCACCCGGTTCGCCAGGGCCGACGTCCTGGCCGTCGTCATCCACCAGTTTCATCCAGGTGTTGGGCAGGGGCACACCGATGGATCCGCTGTATTCGGTGGCATTGGCCGGGTTGCCGCTGGCGGTGGGCGAGGTCTCGCTCAGGCCGTAACCCTCCAGGATCGGCTTGCCGGTCTTTTCCTTCCACAATTGGGCCACCGCACTTTGCACTGCGGTGCCGCCGCCGGTGGCGGCCACCAGGTGGCTCCAGTCGACGGTGTTGAAATCGGGATGGTTCGCCATGCCGTTGAACAAGGTGTTCACGGCCGGCATCAGGTGGATGCGGTGGCCCGACAATTCCTTGAGCATGCCCGGCATGTCGCGCGGATTGGCGATCAGGATCAGCTTGCCGCCCAGGCGCATCGCCAGCATCATGCAGTAGGTGAAGGCGAAGATGTGGTAGAGCGGCAGCGCACAGACGATGACCGGTTGCTCATCCGCCGGAATCGTGTCCATCAGGGGCGCAGCCCAGACCTCGTTCTGCAGCACGTTGGCCACCAGGTTGCGGTGCAGCAGCACAGCGCCCTTGGACAGGCCAGTGGTGCCGCCGGTGTATTGCAACACCGCCATGTCGTCGCTTTTGATCACGGGTTTCTTCAGCGTTACGCCACTGCCGCGTGCGACGGCCTCGTTGAACCGGACCGCGCCGGGCAGGCTGAATGGTGGCACCACCTTCTTGACGTGGCGCACCACGTAATTGACCAGCGCACCCTTGAGCAGCCCCAGCTGGTCGCCCATGGCGGCCAGCACGACATGCTTGACTGGCGTGGCAGCCAGACATTTTTCCAGCGTGCCGGCGAAATTCTCCAGGATCACGATGGCCTTGGCCCCGGAGTCCTTGAGCTGGTGCTCGAGCTCGCGCGCGGTGTAGAGTGGGTTCACGTTGACCAGCACCAGGCCGGCGCGCAACACGGCGGCAACCACGACCGGATATTGCGGCACATTGGGCATCATCACCGCCACCCGTTCGCCCTGGGCCAGTCCCAGTCCCTGCAGGTAGGCGCCGAACGCCTCGCTCAGGCTGTCGGTCTGCCGGAAGGTGATGTCGCGGCCCATGAAGCTGTAAGCCGTGCGCTGGGCATGCTGGCGAAAACACGCGTCGATCAAGTCGACCAGCGAGCCGTACTGCGCCACGTCGATGTCCGCGGGCACCCCGGGCGGGTAACTCTTGAGCCAGATTCGTTCCATCATTGCGTTGTGTCTCCAATCATCCGAAGCGGGGTTGTCCCTGTCTGGCGCGCACGTGTCGCGTGGTCTCGTTGTTGTTCCGGTGCCAGCCGCACTTGCCGGACGCGGCAGACCCGGCGCGGTTGAACCGACCCACCGGCTTCATTATTCGATTGCCTTGCCCATGTCTTCAACCACTTTCTTTGCGTCACCGAACACCATCATGGTCTTGTCCATGTAGAACAACTCGTTGTCCAGGCCGGCGTAACCTGCGGCCATGGATCGCTTGTTGACGATCACGGTCTTGGCCTTGTAGGCCTCCAGGATCGGCATGCCGTAGATCGGACTGCCTTTTTGCAGCGCCGCCGGGTTCACCACGTCGTTGGCGCCCAGGATGATGGCCACATCGACCTGGCCGAACTCGCCGTTGATGTCCTCCATCTCGAACACCTGGTCGTAGGGCACTTCGGCCTCGGCCAGCAACACGTTCATGTGGCCCGGCATGCGCCCGGCCACCGGATGGATGGCGTACTTGACGGTGATGCCCTTGTGGGTGAGTTTCTCGGCCAGCTCCTTGACCGCGTGCTGGGCGCGGGCCACCGCCAGGCCGTAGCCGGGCACGATCACCACCGTCTCGGCATTGCCCAGCACGAAGGCAGCGTCGTCCGCGCTGCCGCTCTTGACCGGCC
>CAZADK010000094.1:0-671 GCA_964483855.1 uncultured Rhodoferax sp. | reverse complement strand
GTCAAGAGCGGCCTTTGCTCCTTGGCGCCGGTTGCGGCCGCGGTCGCGCTCTCACCGCCGAAACCGCCCAGGATGACGTTGAAGAACGAGCGGTTCATCGCCTTGCACATGATGTACGACAAAATGGCGCCCGAGCTGCCCACCAGCGAGCCGGCAATGATCAGCATGCTGTTGTTGAGCGAAAAGCCGATACCGGCCGCAGCCCAGCCCGAGTAACTGTTGAGCATGGACACGACGACGGGCATGTCGGCCCCGCCGATCGGAATGATGATCAGCACGCCTATCACGAAGGCCAGTGCCAGCATCAGGAAAAACGCGACCCAGTTTTCGGTGGCCATGTATATCAGGCCCAGGCCGATCGTGGCCAGGCCCAGAATCAGGTTGAGCTTGTGTTGTCCGGCAAACTGCACCGGCGCGCCCTGGAACAGCCGGAACTTGTATTTGCCCGAGAGTTTGCCGAAGGCGATCACCGAGCCACTGAAGGTGACGGCGCCGATGGCCGCCCCCAGGAACAGCTCGAGCCGGTTGCCGGCCGGGATTGCGCCACCCTTGGCAACGATGCCGAACGCCCACGGCTCGGCGACGGCCGCGATCGCGATGAACACCGCAGCCAGGCCGATCATGCTGTGGAAAAACGCGACCAGCTCGGGCATCTGCGTCATCTCGACCGT
>CAZADK010000093.1:4805-10821 GCA_964483855.1 uncultured Rhodoferax sp. | reverse complement strand
ACAGTGTTCTCACGCTTCGGCGACGCGGTCATCGCCCTGCCGGTAATTTGTTTCAGTGTGGAGCATGGCTCGCCATACGTTCGGTATCATCAAAGGGGAGGCCATGCAAAAGATCCTTGACGAGCTGAATGGCAAGCGCAACGGCCCCTCGTTCAGGTCCATACGATTCCGATCAAAAGGTGAACTGAGCCTGCCCAACACGACGCCAAAGCCGACCACGCCCCCCGTCCCCTGAGAGGAAATGGGGCCTGTCCCCGTTGCTCACCTCGCGCCTTGCCCCAACAGCATGTCAAGCACCGTGCCTATCGGCCCCTCGCGCAGCTTGTTGACGGCCTTCCTTGTCGCGGGGGATCCTGGTGCGTGTCCACGACGAGGGCTTGCCGGCCGCATGAGAACTGCATTCCCTGGCGTTGCCGAAGGGCGAGCACCGGCAGACCATCGAGGGTCGGCACGGGGTGGTACGCTGAATCCCTTGTCGGTGCGTGACGGCACGAGTTCCATCGAGCGGGATTCCTCGTGAGCAAGTTGAACGCATCGGCCTGCGATCCGACGATTTGTCTGCTGGGGCGCCCGAAGCTGACGCATGCGAACCGCCCCGACGCCGCGTTGGAGCGCAAGGCGGCTGCACTGCTCGCCTATCTGGCGCTGGAGGGCGAAACTTCCCGCAGCCTGCTGGCGGGCCTGCTCTGGCCAGATCGGGGTGAGTCGACGGCGCGCAACAATCTTGCGCAGTGCCTGCATCGGCTCGCACTGGCGGAGGCCGCGATCCTGGTGGCTGCACGAGACCGCCTGGAGATTGCGCCCCACGTGCGCGTGGATATCCGCGAGGCGCTGCAACTGCACCGCGACGGTGATTGGAAGGGGTTGCTGGATCGTCGTATGGATCTGCTCTCGGGACTCGATTTCGACGAATGCTCCGAATTCACGGCCTGGCTCTGCGCACAGCGCGAGAACCTGCAACGGATGCGTCAGGATGCCCTCGAGAGGCTTGTGGAAGCTGCGCAGGGTACGGGCCAGATTCGCGCCGCTGTGGACTATGCACGAAAGCTCATGGAATCAGATCCCTGGAGCGAAGCAGCGCATCGGCGAGTCATGCGCCTGCTCGCATTGATGGGTGATCATGCAGCGGCAATCGCTGCCTACGAGCGGTGCCGAGCGATTCTGGCCAACGAACTGGGTGTGCAGCCCAACGATGAGACACAGCGCCTCCATCGGGAGATCTGTGCTGCATCCCGGTACCCCAACTTCGGCCCGAACCTGCTCGTCGAGCGCCGTATCCCCTTTGGCCTGTTGCGTCCCCCGCGGTTCGTCGGTCGCCACGCCGAACTCGCGCGTATGGAGGAGGCTTGGCGGGAAGGCAAGGCAATTTTTGTGAGTGGGGAAGCGGGGCTTGGCAAGACGAGATTGATGCAGTCGTTCCTCGCCGACCAAGGGCGCTGTCATCTCTTCGAGGGCCAACCCGACGACGTCAAGGCGCCTTACGCCACCTACAGTCGCACCCTGCGCCAAGTCATGAGCGCGTTTCCTCACTTGACCTATCCGGATTGGGTTATGCGAGAAGCCGCTCGCATCCTGCCGGGGATGGGGGCAGGGACCGGCGTTCCCGTTGACGATCACGAACGCCTGCGCTTCCACGACGCGCTGGCCGAGGCCAATGACATCGCCGTGCGGGCCGGCATGCGCCGGGTGGCGGTAGATGACCTTCATCTGGTCGATGATGCCAGTCTGATGGTCGGGCACCATGTTTATGCGCGCCAGTGGGGCAGGGGCGACGGCATGCGAACCATCATGCTGTACCGGCCGGAGGAATTCTCCGAAGAGGGGCGCCAGGCACTCTACCGGGTACTGGATCGAGGCGTCGGAACCGAGATTCGGCTTGAGCCCTTGTCTCCGATCGAGGTCGCGGAGCTGCTCGAAGGCATCGACCCTGACTGGACGAACTGGTCGGTTCGCCTCTACGCTCACTGTGGTGGCAATCCATACTTCATCCTCGAGACGCTGCGGACATTGCACACCCGCGATGAACTGCGCGGAGCATTGCCGCGCGAGCTTCCGGTGGCGGCCGGCGTGCGCGCGCTACTCGAGCGCAGGCTGCTCGGTTTGGACGACCAGTCGCTCACGCTTGCCCGCCTTGCCGCGATTGCTCAGCACCCGCTCGAAATCGATTCGGCGTCTCGGGCGCTCGCTTGTCCGCCGCTGGCCATGCTGGAGTCGTGGTCCCGCCTGGAATCGCGAGGCATTTTGCGTCAAGGCGTGGTCACGCACGGTTCGTGGCGGCGGCTGTTGCTCGACTCGATACCGGGGCATATCGTCGAACACTTGCGCCGTCAGCTGGCGCTGTAAAGTTTGTCGACTCCCTGCGTCATGCACGAGTCATCCAGCACAGCATAGTATTTGCGCGAGCGCTGATGCACACCTCGGGTGTCGGGGGGGATCGCACCGGACGCGTTCGATCAAGGAACTTCAATCCATGATGCCCACTACGCGCGCGAACTTATTTCTTCTCACCCTGTCGGGACTGACGGGGCTGGCGAGCGTCCCACCCGCCGTGGCTCAGACGAGTCACGCCTGGACCAATTGGACCAGCGCTACCGGCGGCGGGGCGGATGGTGCGCCGGGTGTCGTTTCGGGATCGCTGTTGATGGGCTCGACGACCGTGGGGACTTCCTACGAGGGACCGTTCTTCTTCACGGTGCTCGATGCGCCGGGACAGCCCGAGTGGTCGACCGCCAACTTCACGGGCGATGTGATCCGCAATCGGCCTCCCAGCACCGACCTGATTGGATTGCAGGGCGGGCCCGGTCTGGGCCGGGTCACTTTCGCGCAGGCGATCATGAATCCCGTGCTGTCGATTCTCTCGCTTGGATTGCGCACCAACGACGGTCGGTTCTTCCCTGCGGAGATGGTATTCGGCCCGGACGTGCAGTTCGAAGTACTCAACAGCAGCGCCTCGGCCTACGGTTTTGGCGGCCCACTGGTTAAGACGGGGCAGACGCTCAGCGGCCGAGAGAGCAGTGGCAGCATTCGCTTCATCGGCACCTATGCGTCGATCGAATGGACCACGCCGCTGCAGGAGCGCGTAGCGCCCAGCCTGCCAGTTGGCGGTACATGGAGTGTGGCGATCGGCGCTCCGTGTTACGGCGGCTATCAAGTCGGGCCGCGCGCGTTGACGGTGGCGGCGTCGATTCCCGCTGGTTGCTCGGGGGACAACATCGACATTTGGCGCCAGGAGGCCGCGTTGGAGGTGGCGGGGACGTATCGAAACCTGGCAACGCATCATGTCCTTGCTCCCTTGACGATTGCGCCGTTCGGCTCCTTCAGCAATGGGGGCACGCTCATCGTGCCGGCCGGGCAAACGGTGACGGTGAACGGTGCCTTCCGGAGCTTCGGCACCATCATCGACCTGGAGTCGGGCGTGCTCGACTTCCACCAGAGCTTTTCGAAAGCGCAGGTGGGGGCGCTTTCCGCGCGAGGCTTCTCGCGGGTATCGGTGGAAAACGCACGCCTCGAGCTGTTTGGAGAAGCGACCTTCGAAGGCGCCTCGAAGTTGAGTACAGGCGCTCTCGGGTTCATCGATGTCTCCGGCGCTTTGACCTTCAAGAAAGCGGCCACGATGGATGTGGCGCCCTTCACGATCTGGACAGTCAAGGACTTCGGCAGCCTGTCGATCAACGACCAAGTGACGGCGCGCAACCGCGGCAAGCTGGAGGTCCAGTACGGCTATCTCGACATCAACAGCCGGCTCGTCAACGAGGATCGGGTGCTGATTTCGGAGTGGACGAACACGACCGGCTACGCGCCAGGGTACATGAACATCGCCGGAGTGTTTCAGAACCTCGCGTCCGGGTCACTGACCGCGACCTCGGGGTTCATCAACATTTTCGGCCTGCTCGACAATGCAGGCCTGGTCGAGCTACGAGGCGGACAGCACATCGTCGAAACCGGAGGTCTGTTGTCCCAGCGCGGCACCCTTCGTGTGAGCCGCACGACGTTCGAGAATCAGGGAACCATCCTTCAGTCGGCGGGGGCAATCACGATCCTGGATTCTGGCGGTGGTTTCATCAACGCCGGCCGCTTCGAAAACGCCGGCGCGCTCGTGATGCCGGGCAAAACACTGTTCCAGAACGAGATTTCGGGGATTTTCGTCAATCAGGCGGGTGCGAGCGTGATCCTGGTCGAACGTCTGGGTCTGCTCGATGATCCCGCCACCTTTCAGAACACGGGGCTCTTCGCCAATCAGGGGCGCCTGGTCGTCGGCGGCTTGTTCCAGAACGAGGGCATTTTTCAGCAGAGTGGCGCCGGGGTCATCCACCTGGCGAATGGTACTTTCGACGCCCGTGACTTCGTGTTGACCGGGGGCTCCATCACCGGCACCGGCATCTGGGAAGGCCACATGGTCGTGGCGACTGGGGTCGTCAGTGTGGGCAACTCGCCCGGCCGCATCGATGTGACGGGCGATTTTCGGATGACCGGTGGCGAGCTGAAGCTGGAGGTCGCCCGTGACGGTCGGAGCGACGAGTTGCGGGTTGCAGGGTCGGTGAGCAACTTCGGTGGCAACGTCAGCGTGTCGTTCCTCGACGGAGTAGCCCCGGACCTCGACCAGACCTTCGATCTCATCACATCTGGCAACGGCCTCAATATCGGTATTTCGCAGCTCGTCGTCGGGGACAGCGCGTTGGGCTACAGCTCGAGCGGCGGGGTGTTGTCCCTTTTCGTACAGCCGCTGCGGGGGGCCGTGCAGTGGGGGCAGATTTTCAGCTATTGGGATTCGAGCCTCGCGGGTTACGTGGACAGTGACCTCGGGCGGGCAGGCGATCTGCTCGGCCTGTATGGCAGCACCTTGGGGATTCGGCGCTCGGGCGTGGTCGGCTGGAACGACGTGAATGTGTGGCCTTCGGGCAGGCTGTTCAATAGCGGCGATCTGGAAATTCGGGCCGCGCTGAACCTGGGGGGCGAGTTCATCAACCGTCATCGAACGCTACTCGGCAGCGCGGAGGTTCTGCGCGGCGGGTCGTTTCGAAACACAGGCGATCTGACGCTCGGGGGCGGCGATTCTCGTGAACCCGTCTTCTTCAATCGAGGCAGCGTGCATCACGCGGCGGGGCGCTGGATCAATGTCACCGATGGATCGCCGCCTTTGATAATCAATGAGTCGGGCGCGTTATTGCGCGTGTCGTCGCAAATGAGCGGCGCGGCAACGGTGCTCAACGCGGGCGAATTCTGGGTCGACCGCGACGGGCGGGTGGCTGACTTGCTATCGTTCACGCAGTCCAAGGGCGTGACGCGGGTAGACGGCATGCTGCAGGCGGCATCGCTGACGATCAGCGGCGGGGTGCTTGAAGGCAGCGGCACCGTCGAAGGAATGCTGGTGATGCAGACAGGCTTCGACATCGACGGCGTTTTTCAGCGCACGCTGGTTCGCGGCGGCACGCAAGAGAGGCCGGGACGTTTGTCGTTTGCAGGGATGGTCGACTTCCTCGAGGCGGGCGAGGGCGTCACGCTCGAATTCCTGGTCGCTTCTCCGACGGAATTCTCCTCGATGCATTTCGATAACGTCGCCTTCGGTTACGGCACGTCCATTCGCGTGGTGTTGACCGGCGGTTTTCAGCCGCAAGCGGAATTGTCGCTGCCCATCATCGTCATCGATCCGGCCGGATCGATGGGGGGGCTTACGAATCTTTACGATAACTTCGGCGTGTTTCGCCGCAGTGCTGGAGGCGACATCTTCTGGGAGGGGGGGCAGAGCTTGTCTTACGCGGACGGGACCTTCTCCGCCTTTCTTGCCCCGGTTCCCGAACCCAGCACGTGGGCCTTGGTTCTTGGCGGGATCGCGGTGGTCGGCTGGCGGGCCCTTCGCCAGCAGCGCAAGGCGGGCCGGGAAGTGTCCTGAGTCAGCGATTCGCTGCAGTAAGGATGCCTCCAACAGCCGTGTCGCGGGGGTCGTGAATCCTCGCCAGGTGCCCAAGCGGGAGGCCGAGCTGGCGGTCGTGTTGCCGCAGGGCGTGTTCCTCGACGG
>CAZADK010000093.1:0-4705 GCA_964483855.1 uncultured Rhodoferax sp. | reverse complement strand
TGGCCTGGCCAATCGCACGCTGGGCAGCCGCAACCCCGCCGCCTGACCCGAAAGCTGCCTGGGCATCGGGTAAAACGGCGCGCTTTGTGGCCCTTCATCGGGCTCAACCGGCGTCAGACGCAGCCCCTCCCCGCAGCCCGGGGTGCCGGGCCGCGTTCCGCTCTTGTCCCTGGTGCCTCCAGGATGGCCGCAATGGTCTTGAGCTGGCCGCCGCAGTTCGGGCAGTGCTCCAGGGCCAGATCGCCCGATTCCTCTTCTTCGATGAGCACGCCGCGGCGGGTCATCAGCTTCATCAGCCGCGTGATGATCTTGTGTAGCAGCGCCTGCAAGTTCTCATCGGTGGGGGAATCGGCCTGGACGAATACCGGCTCGCAGGGCTTTCGCGCAGCACGATCTATCAATACATGCAGGACGGCGATTTCCCGAAGCCCGTGCCTCTCGGCCCGCACGCAGTCGGGTGGCTCGATGCAGCAACCAGGCGAATGAGGATCGCCGACTCATGGCTTGTTCGGACTTTTTCTTGAATGCATCACGGCGTACGCCAGTCGTCGCCGGGCATGATCCGGACCATGAACTGGTCGAACATCGGCACGGTGAAAGCCGTGTCGCCGTGGTTCGGGCTCCAGATCATGCCCTTGGAGATCAGCTGGTTGCGCGTCGGCCCCAGTGCCGTGACCTTGCGCTCCAGCATGGTGGCGATGTCGCCGGACCGATGCGGTCCCGCGCCCAGCTCGGCCATGGCGCGAAGATAACGCTTCTCGGTCGGCGTCAGCCGGTCGAAACGCACCCGGAAAAAACTCTCGTCCAGCGCAACGATTGTCATGGCGGTGGCCTGCTCGACGTCCTGCACGGTGATCGGCGAGCACGGCGCGACGTCCCACACATGTTTGCCCCACTCCTGCAGGAAATACGGATAACCCTGGGTCTCCTGCACGATCCGCTCCAGCGCCCCGGGCGCGAACGCCACATGCTGCTGGGCGGCCGGCAGCGCAATCGCATCCCGCGCGGCAGCGGCATCGAGCGGGCCGACCAGCGCAAAGTCGAACAATCGCTCGGCATACGACTTGGCGCGCCCCATGCGGCCCGGTAGTTGCGGCAGGCCCGCGCCGACCAGCATCACCGGCAACTGCCGCTGTGCGACCCGGTGCAGCGCGGTGATCAGCGCGGCCAGTTGCTCTTCCTCGACATATTGCAGCTCGTCGATGTAGAGAATCAACGCGGTGCCCGCGCTGCGCGCCGCCTCGCCGGCAGCCTCCAGCAGCGCCTGCAGGTCATGCTCCAGGTCGCCGTTGTCGGCCAGACCCGGCTCGGGGTCGAAGTCGATGCCGACCTCGATGTCGTTGTATTTGAACTTCAGCCCCTTGGCAAAACCGGCCAGCGCCTGCAACGCGCGACGCCCCAACACGCGCGCCTGCTCGATGCGCGACAACCGCAACAACGCCTGCCTGAGTTGCGGCGCCAGGATGGCTGGCAACGAACGCCCTTCCGGCGCCTCGATTCGCAAGGTGTGCAAGCCAGCCGCTTCGGCGTCGTTGCGCATCCGGTCCAGCAGCACCGTCTTGCCCGCGCCGCGCAGGCCGATCATCAGCAGGCTCTTGGCCGGCCGCCCTGCCCGGATGCGCTCGGCTGCGATGCGCACACTTTCACGCAGGTCGTCGCGGCCTGCCAGCTCCGGCGGCGGCGTGCCGGCGCCGGGGGCGTAAGGGTTGGCGACTGGGTCCATGACGGCAGTTTATTGAGAGTTTATGGATATTACAAGAAATAGATAACTTCCCTAATATCGGTATAAAAGGCTGTCAACAACGTTGATGGTCGGCCGTCATAGGCAATCCATGCTGCCAGCAAACCGGGCCCATGGATGTCGGCGCGCGCAAAGGGTTAACCCGGATAGTGGCGCCCATGGTCGGATGCGAAACTTGCTTACAGATAAGTTCATTCCACGACGAATAGCGGGGTGCTCCAGGAGTTTCGGGTGCAGCAAATACACGATGACACATCTTCTCCCCAGTTCCGCATCGCCGCGTCCCGGCGCATGTTGTACCGTGCCGGACTCGACAGCCAGGTCGGGGGTCACGTCAGCCTTCGGGTTCCCGGCGAGGACGCATTCTGGGTCACGCCGTTCCAGTATTTCGACGAGACTGTGCCGGAGCACGTGTCCAAGGTCGGTTTCGACCTGACCGTTCAGCAACAGGGAACCCTGCCGGCGTCGCCGGGCATCAACTTCCATGCCTCCGTTCTGATGGCCCGGCCGAACGTGAACTGCGTCATCCACACCCATGCCAGGACGATCTCGATCTTTGCCACCACCCGCAGGAAATTCGACGTCTACTATGTCTACGGCTCCATGTTCGCCGATCTGGTGGGTGAGTTCGTCGACGACCCGAGCCTGACGCCCGACCAGGAAGGCGCCGCGATCGCCGCCGCGCTGGGCAACAACAAGGTGGTGTTGATGCCGCACCACGGTTCCGTGCACGTGGGTGAAAGCCTCGAGTTCACCACCATCGAGGCGATAGTGTTCAACATGGCCTGCGAATACCAGCTCGCTGCGATGGCATCGGGTGGACAGCCCATGGACCCGGCGGCGGCTCGCTCGTACCGTGATGCCTATTACAAGTACGGCTTTCGCGAACAGATGTGGCTCGCCAACCTGCGACGGCTGCGCGTCAGCGATCCGGATCTGTTTGCGCCGGCCCGCCGCTAAAGATACCGGTCCTGCGGACGAACCAGATTCAGCACCTTCTCACCGGTGAGTTGCCTGTGGCAGTTGCGCCCTGCCATGCGCAGTGCCGTTGCGCTGGTCTGCCGGACCGACGCGGAGTTGTGCGGCGAGCCGATCACGTTGGGCAGGTCCATGAATGGATGGTCCAGGCGAAAGGCGCCGTGCCGAACCGGTTCCACCCACCAGGCGTCGATACACGCGGTGAAATTCGGGTGTGCCTGAAGGTGTGCGAACAGTGCTGCCTCGTCGATGATCTCGCCACGCGCCAGATTGACCAGGATGGCATCGTCCTTCATCCGGGCCAATGCGCGCGCATTGATGAGCCCGTGCGTGGCGCGTGTCAGCGGCGCGCTGATAACCAGCACATCGGCCGCGGCCAGGAATTCGTCGAGTTGCTGCGTGGTGCCGATCCAGTCCACCGGGTCGCTGCTGGTGCCACTGCGATTGATGGCGTGAATCATGACTCCGAAGCCGCGCATCAGGCGTGCCGTGGCTTGCCCAATGCCGCCGTAGCCCAGAATCCCGCAGACCATGCCGGCAAGCATGCGGTTGGATGTGAACTGGTTGAAGGTGCCGCGCGCGAGCGCCGCGTGTTCGATCAGCAGCCGCTTTGCTGCCGCCAGCGTCAGCGCCAGCGCATGTTCGGCCATCGGCTCGGAATAGGCCCCGGCGTTGCTGGCGACGGGCACCCCCGGTGGCAGGTCTCCGATCGGAATGAAGTCGACACCAGCGGTCATCAGCTGTATCAGCTGGGCCTTGCCGATCGCCGCAATCTCGTCCGGCGCAAGTTCATGCGCCGGATGTCGCGCAAGCACGACATCGGCCTGTTGCAGCACCGCCCTGCGCGACCCGGCGTCGCGCCCGGCCAGCACCACGATCTGCGCGGTACCCGCGATGGCATCGCGCAGCGCGGCGTGCGCTTCGGCATCGAGTTCAAAACTCACAGCCAGGATCCGGTTCATGGTGGTTGCCTCCGCGCCATCGTGCATGTGCAACGTGGCAGTTCCTGATTTTGCCTGTAGCCCGTGGTCTTGCTAGGGTCGCGGCCAGCCTTGTTGTGGCAAGCGCGAACGAAATCCAGTGCCATCGGTATCCAGGCGTGGGGGAATCTGATGTGAAAAAGCCTGCTTCAGGCTGGCCTTTTCGTGGCGTGTTCACAATGTTGCGCGGCAATCATCCGGACTGTGGCGCGACAACCAGCACCGCGCGAACACGCCACGAGAGCCTTTACAACAACAAACCGTTCTCTCCGAGGAAGACCATGAAAAACGAGACACCGTTCGACCCCACCCACAGCCCCTGGCTCGCCACCTACACCAGCGCAGGCATCGTGGCCAAGCTGCAAACTCCGCAACATGCGTCTCTCGCCGAACTGGTGCAGGAGCGGTGCGCCCATTTCGCCGCCGAGCAGGCCGCCAGGCGCCTCAAGCACCCGGCGTTCAGCTGTGTGATGCCCAACGGCATGAACGGCCGCCTGAGCTTTTCCCAGGTCAACGCCCAGTCCGACGCCTTCGCCGGCTACCTGCGCCAGACGCTGGGGCTGAAAGCCGGCGACCGGGTGGCGGTACAGATGCCCAACTGCCTGGCCTATCCTGTGGCGGCCTTCGGCGTGCTCAAGGCCGGCTGCGTGCTGGTCAACACCAACCCGCTTTACACCGAGAGCGAGATGGTTCACCAGTTCAACGACTCGGGCGCTACCGCGCTGGTGGTGATGGACATGTTTGCCGACAAGCTGCCCGGCGTGCTGTTGCGCACCGGGGTGAAGCACGTGGTTCTGGCGCGGGTCGATGCGTTTTTCCCGGTGATTCCGGGCGCAGTGATCCGAGGTGTGCAAAAGGTCTGGAGCCGGGTGCTGCCGCCGGTTACCGTGCCGTATGTGCGTCTGGCGCAGGCGCTGGTACAGGGCCGCGCCACGCTGGTCGCCACGCCCGCCAAGACTTATTGGCAGGACATCAATCACGACCACCTGGCCGCGCTGCAATATAC
>CAZADK010000092.1:9718-10958 GCA_964483855.1 uncultured Rhodoferax sp. | reverse complement strand
AGGATGCCCAGCGCCGCGCCGCCCGCATCGACGATCAGCATGGAGCCGATCTTGTCGTGTTGCATGGTCTGCAGGGCCTGCGACAGCGGCGTCCCGGGCAACACGCCGACCGGCGCCTTGAGCGCCAGCTGGCCGAGCGGGGTTTCCAGCGATTGTTCGGCCAGGGATTGTGTCGCATAGCTGGCCTGCCTCGCCTTGCGCGAGAGCTCCAGCTGCGTACGCACCCGGCCGCGCATGAATTCGGCGAACGCCGTGCTGCTGGCCATCAGCGCGTGCACGTCGGCCACCGGCAGTTGCAGGCATACCACCTCGTCGTGCGCGGTATAGGTCGAACTGACGGCGCGCGCATCGATCACCGCACCGACCGGGAACAGGTCGCCAGGCTCGAATGCGAAACGGGTGTCGCCGTCCTGGTCGGCCCCGTGGCCGTTCACACGGCCTTCGAGCAACACCAGCAGATGGGGCACCACGCCGTGGGCCGGCGACAGGATGGTTTCTCCAGCCGAATGACGCCGGGGCACGGCCTTGGCCACGACCTGGTCCAGGTGTTCCGGCCGCATCTGCTGGAACGGCGCGTAGCCGTTCAGACGCACGCGGATGCCGGCGGGCAGGAGGCCTGCGGCGCGGAGGGAAGGATCGGCAGTGGCCATGGCGTGCGTTCCTGCATTTGTTGGCGGCGCGCAGGGTGCGACGCCAGCATCCCATTCTGGCAGAGGCCTGCGTGTGCCTCGTGCGGTCAGTGTGCAGCCCCGTGGCCGAACCACACGCGGGTCACCAGCGCGTCCATCGGGGCGTGGATCGCGCCGCCGTGGTTGGCAGCCATGCGTGCGGCACAATGCTGCGATCCTTCAGCATCGATCTGCCCATGGCCCGAGTCCCCGATATCCAGCAACGCATCCGAGACGATATCCTGGCGGGTGAACTGGCCTTCGGGACGCGGATCACCACCGCCGAGCTGGCGCAGCGTTATGGCGTAAGCCAGATGCCGATCCGCGAGGCCTTGCGCGAGTTGCGCGGCGAAGGCCTGGTGACGATGGAGCCCAACCGCGGCGCGCGGGTTCGCGCCATCGACCCGGACTTCGTTGGCAACATCTTCGACATCCGCAACGCCCTGGAGGTGATGATGGTGCGCCGGGCCGCGCGGCTGCGGACCCCGGAGCAGGTCGCACGCATGCGGGCGATCGAGCTGGAGCTCGAGGTCAGCGTGCAGCGGCAGGACTATGCCGGCGCCTTGTTGGCC
>CAZADK010000092.1:0-9708 GCA_964483855.1 uncultured Rhodoferax sp. | reverse complement strand
ATTGCTGATCGACCGGCACTGGTTGCTGCTGGCCGGGTTGTGGCGCGAAAACAAGTACAGCCCGGAGCGATATGACGGCGTGATCAACGACCACCGGCACATGATCGAGGCGATCAGCGATGGTGATGCCGAAGCGGCGGCAATCCTGATGCAGGCCCATGGGCTCAAGGCCAAGCAGGTCTTGCTCAGGCTGATCAAGCAGCGTTACGGCAGGGCCGAGCCGGTGCGGCGACGGCGCGCCAGCAAGCCCCGGCAGCCTAGTGGGTTGGTGGTTGCTGGTGCCTGAATGCGTTGTTGCAGGGATCGGCACCGCATGGGTCAGCATGCGCGCCCGTGCCCGGGCATCGATCAGGCCTCGTGCTGTCCCCAGCCCTGGACCGCGGCCCGCTTCTTTAGATCAAATAGTCGCCAATTTGATTGACACTTCGATATTTACTGCAAATAATTGATCAAAAGAGACGGGGCAATTCGGCCCCATCGATTACCGCCTGAGGAAACGCCGGGCCGCTCCCAAGTTTCCTCGCAACGCCTCGGGGGCCTGGCGAAGCCAGGGCTGGGGGCGCTCACAGGAGATGACTGTTTTGAACTCCCTTTGCAGACTCGTCGGCGCCACGTTGGCGGCGTCCGTGCTCGCCTGGACGGCAACTCCAGTTGCAGCGCAGAGTTACCCCGATCGCACCATCACCGTTGTCGTTCCCAACGCCGCGGGTGGCGCGCTGGACGTCTATGCGCGCATCATCTCCAAGCACATGGAGAAGCGACTGGGGCAACGGCTGGTCGTGCAAAACATCGTTGGTGCCGGCACCACGACAGGCTCGCGGGCGGTGTACGACGCCAAACCGGATGGTTACACGTTGCTGGTTCACCATCAAGCCTTGTTCGGCACGTCCGCGCAAGGCATCCTGGGGCGTACGTTCACCGACCTGGTGCCGCTGGCGCGTACCGGTGGCAACGACGTCGCTTTCGTGACCCGCAAGGGCATGCCCTATGCCGACCTGAAGTCTTTGCAGGCTTATGCCAAGGCCAATCCCGGCAAGGTGCGCATGGGTGTCTTCCTGACCGCACACAGCCATTACGTGGCGCTGGAGTTCATGGAACAACTCGGCGTCGACTTCAAGATGATCAATGTTCCGGGCGGCGACGCGCCCCTGCGCGCCGCCCTGCTCGGTGAGCATATCGACGTGATGCTGGCGACGCCGTCGACTTCGCGTTCGTACCTGGCTGCCGGTGATTTCGTGCCATTGGCGTTCCTGGCCGGGTACCGTTCGAAGGATCTGCCCAACACGGCGACCTCGGCAGAGCAGGGATTTCCCAAGCTGACCTTCAATGTCACCAATTACTGGTGGTCCCACAAGGATGTGCCCCAGGCGCAGCGCGAACTGCTCATCGCCAAGCTGGAGGAGACGATGGCGGATCCTGCGCTGCGCACCGAACTTGCCGCCTTCATCGAGGACATGCGTTTTGCCAAGGGTGACGCGTTGCGCGCGGAAGTCGATGCCAACTACCAGGTTTACGCGCGCCTGACGAAAGCGCACGGACTGGAAAAACGCAACTAGCGCGACCCCGGGGCTGGACATCGCACAGGGGTAACCGTGAAGGATGTAGTGGCCGGATTGGTGTTGGCGGGTGCCATGGTGGTGTTGCTGCTCTCGGCCCAAGGCCTGCCAGAGCCCCGTTACGAGCCGCTGGGCGCGATTTTTCTGGCGCTGGCGGTACCTGCGTTGACGCTGCTCCTGTCCGTGTTTCTGCTGGTGCGCGGTGCCTTGGGGCTGAGGCGAAATCCTCCCGCATTCGGGCTTTCGCACGGCAGTCGGCTGGCCGGCCTGCGCATCCTGTCGATGCTGGTGTTGATGGCGGTCTGGGTCGGTGTGATGCAAGGCGAGACGACGTTTCGCTGGGCCACCGCCCCGTTCATCATCGCCAGCGCACTGGCCCTGGGCGTTCCTCTGCGGTTCGCCAGCCTGGTGATGCTGCTGGCGGTTGCCCTGGTGCTGTCGTTTGGCGTTGACTTTGTGTTCCGGAGTTACCTTGATGTCATCCTCCCCTGAGCCGTCTTTTGTCGCTGACATTTGCGTCATTGGCCTGGGCGAGATCGGAGGCGGCATTGCACGATTTTTGGCCGCGTCCGGCCTGCGCTGCGCTGGCCACGACCTCGATGCCGCGGCCCTGTCGCGCGCGGCTGCTGCAGGCGTGCAGGTATTCACGGAGTTGTCGGAGGCGGTCGCGGCTGCGCCGCTGATCGTCAGCTCCTTGCCCAGCGAACACGCGGTGCGGCAGGTTTATCTGCATGCAGGTGGCCTGGTCGATGTTGGCGCGGACATCGTGAGTTGCGACTTGTCGACGGTATCGATCTCGCTCGCCCGCCAGCTGCATGCAGCCAGGTTGGCGGCAGGTGGGCAGCATGTGGAGGGGGCCTTGATCGGCGTCGGTCATGATGCCGAACGCGGTGACCTGCATTTGTTGCTCGCGGGTGACGACGCGGCGTTCGCCTCGCTCGAACCGTTATTGCGGGTCGCCGGCAAGGGATATGCCCGTTTTGGCCAGATCGGCCACGCCAATCTGGCCAAGATCTTGAACAATGGAGTAGGGCAGGCCACTTTGGCCGCTGCAGCCGAGGCCGTGACGGTCGCCCGGCTGGCTGGGTTGGACCCGGTGCAACTGGTCAACTCCATGATCGTCGGCCACGGCGCCGGATACTCGGTCGTGCTGGAACGACATGGACGCGCCATGGCGGCCGACCAAGACGGGCCGGGCCCGGCGCGGCTGTCGGTCAAGGATGCCAAAGCGCTGGCCGAGGCCGTGGCGCCACATCCTGCGGCGGCGCCGTTGCTGGCGCGCACTGCTGAAACCCTGATCAGCGCGGTTGCCCAGGAGGGCTGCGAACGCCAGGCGGTGGCCATGGCGCGACGGGCCTTTCGGCTGGCATCGGCGACCCATCAAGATGCCGCGGTGCTGCGCACAGGCGCCGCGCAGTGAGTGAGTTCGACCTGTTGCTGGGCGCATTCAGCGCCCATATGACAACCCAGGGGTTGTTGTATTCGGTCGTGGGCGTGTCTCTCGGTTTGGTGTTTGGCGCCATTCCTGGCCTGAATCAGGGCGTGCTGATGGCGTTGACCTTGCCCTTGACGGTTTCCATGGACAGCCTGCTGGCGCAATACCTGTTGATCGGGATGTATGTTGGTGGCGTCAGCGGTGGCCTGGTCTCGGGCATCCTGCTCGGCATCCCCGGCACGCCGGCGTCGGTGATGACCACGTTCGACGGCCATGCGCTGGCCAGGCAGGGCAAGGCCGCGCGCGCGCTGGCGCTGGGCATCACCGCGTCGTTGATCGGTGGCCTGATCTCGTGGCTGATCCTGGCCACCGTGTCGGTGCCGATCGCGCGGGTTGCAGTGCGGTTCGGACAATTCGAGATCGCCGCCATGGTGATCGGCGGCCTGATGCTGATTGCTGCGGCCAGCCAGCAAGATACGGTGAAGGGATTTGTGTCTGGGTTGCTGGGAATCCTGGTTGCGCTGGTCGGGCTCGATCCGGTCACCTCCGACGCACGGTTCACCTTCGGGTTTGGCACGCTCGACAAGGGCCTGGACCTGTTTCCGGTGCTGATGGGTGTGTTTGCCATCGGCGGGCTGCTCGCGGAGACCGTGCCCGACAAGCCGCACACCCGGCAGATCCGCACGCGCATGCGCGATGTCCTGCGCGCGGTGGGCTCGATCGGCCGGCACAAGTGGAATGCCCTGCGTTCAGGTTTGATCGGGACCTGGATCGGGATCCTGCCCGGCGCAGGTGCGAATATCGGCGCGGTGATTGCCTATGTCGCAACCCAGAATCTGGACAAGGATCCAGGCAGTTTCGGCAAGGGACGCGAGGAAGGTGTCGTGGCCTCCGAGGCCGGCAACAACGCCACGGTGGGCGGGTCGTTGGTGCCGATGATTGCGCTCGGTATTCCCGGTGCCCCGGCCGATGTGTTCCTGATGGCGGCCCTGATATTTCACAACATCAATCTCGGTCCGCTGCTGGTGCGCGAGTCCCCGCAGGTGTTCTTCGGCATCATTGCCACCTACCTCGTGGCAACGATCCTGATGTTCGTGATCCTGATCCTGGCGTGCGTGCCGCTGGCAAAACTGATCAACGTGCCGCGGCACTATCTGGTGCCCATCATCCTCGTCTGCTCGACCATCGGCACCTATTCGCTGAACAACCAGTTGTCCGACGTGTGGGTGATGCTGACGTTCGGAGCGGTCGGCCTGTGCATGATTGCTGCCGGCATCCCCACGGCGCCGTTCGTGATCGGCCTGGTGCTGGCGCCATTGTTCGAGACCTCGCTGCGTTCTGCCTTGATGGAGTCGGACGGCAGCTTCCTGCCGTTCCTGACCCGACCCGCGGCCGCGGCGATTTTGCTCGGCTCGGTGCTGTTCGTGACCTGGCCGATGTTGGCGCGCCGGTTTCTGCCCGGCCGGCCCGTTGGCGGGCAGAACGAGCGTCCATGATCGACTTTGACGCCGCAGCACACCATCGCGCGCGACATGCCGCCTGCCGCGCCCGCGGATAGGTCGAGCAGGGCGGCACGCAGGGTCTATCGCATTTCCTCTTCCTGACAGGAGTTCTTCCTTGACAACCGAAGCACACAATCTGCTGGTCATCGTGTCCGACGAACAGGCGGCCCAATACATGGGCTGCAGCGGTCACCCGATCGTGCTGACACCGAACCTGGATCGACTCGCCGCCCGGGGCACCCGCTTTTCCCAGGCTTACACCAATTGCCCGATTTGCGTCCCGGCCCGTGCGTCGATGGCCACGGGTCGGTATGTGCACGAACTTGGCACCTGGGACAACGCGATCGCGTACGAAGGCCAGCCCGATTCCTGGGCGCATCGTCTGACGCAGGCGGGGCGTGCTGCGGTGTCGATCGGCAAACTGCACTACCGCGACGACACGGTGCTTGGCGGGTTCACGGAAACCATCATGCCGATGCACATCATCGGTGGTCTTGGTGACCTGCTGGGCTCGGTACGCGACCCGATGCCGGTACGGCACAAGACACGCACCTTGTCCGAGGAGCTCGGTCCGGGTGAGTCGAGTTACACACGATATGACCGCGCGATCACCCGTAGCGCGAAGCAGTGGCTGCAAGATGTCGCACCGAGCGTGCGCGAGCCCTGGACCCTGTATGTCGGATTGGTCGCCCCGCATTTTCCGCTCATCGCGCCAGCGGAATTCTTCGCGTTGTATCCGCCAGCACGCATGCCCCTGCCAAAGGCCTGCCATCCCGATGAGTGGCCAGATCATCCCTGGCTGCAGGCAATACGCAAATGCTTCGTCTGGAACGATTATTTTGACGACGACAAGCGCCGGCTTGCCACGGCAAGTTACTTCGCGCTGTGTTCGTTTCTTGACGACAACGTGGGACAGATCCTGGACACGCTCGATGCAGCCGGGTTGACTGACAAGACCCGGGTCGTGTACTCGAGCGACCACGGCGACAACCTGGGCGTGCGGGGCCTGTGGGGCAAGTCCAATCACTATGAGGAATCGGTGGCGATTCCGATGATCATGGCCGGCCCTGACGTGCCAGCGGGCCACGTGGTGTCCACGCCGGTGACGCTGGTCGATCTGTTTCCCACCGTGCTCGATTGCACGGCAACGGCACCCGCACCGGAAGACTCCGACAAGCCGGGACGCAGCCTGCTCGCGCTGGCGCGGGAGCCGCAGCAGCCCGACCGGGTCGCCTTCTCCGAATACCACGCCGCCGGTGCCGCCAGCGGCGCCTTCATGCTGCGCAAGGGCCGCTACAAGCTGGTGTACTACGTCGGCATGCAGCCGCAATTGTTCGATCTGCAGGACGATCCGCAGGAGTTGCAGGATCGCGCACAGGACACGTCGCTGCAGACGGTGCTGGCGCAACTGCAGGGCGAACTCAGAACCATCTGCGATCCCGAGGTTGTGGATCGGCGTGCGAAGGCCGATCAGGCCGCGGTGGTGGAGCGCCATGGCGGCCGCGACGCGGTGATCCAGCGTGGCACGTTTGGCGCAACACCCCCGCCGGGGACCGATGCGACGGTCACCTTCGTCTGACGGCGTTGCTTATGCTGCTGACCAGGCAGCGCGCATTCTTCTTCTTTCCTTCAAAAGGTCTATCACCATGCGATTCACATACGTTTCCCCCGCCATGTCCTTGCTGCTGGCTGCCGTCTTGGCCACGGCGGGTGCCAATGCAACTGCCCAGGTGTTTCCGTCCAAGACCGTCAGGATTGTCGTTCCCGCCGGCCCCGGGGACGGCGCCGACATCATGGCGCGGGCGGTCGGACAACGTCTGTCGGTCGGCTGGCAACAAGCCGTGGTAATCGAGAACAAACCGGGCGCCGGCGGTGTTTTGGGAACGGAGGTCGCGGTCAAGGCCAGCCCCGACGGGTACACCTTGTTGATGGGTAACGCCAGCGCGCAGGCGATCAACCAGGCCCTGTACCCCAAACTACCCTTCGATGTCGTGCGCGACCTGCAGCCGGTTGCGCTGTTGGCCATGGCGCCCAGCGTGCTGGTGGTCAATGCGAGTCTGCCGGTGAACAGCGTGACGGAACTGATTGCACTGTTGCGACGCGAACCCGGGCGTTATGTGTTTTCTTCCGGCGGCAATGGCACGTCGGCCCACCTGAACGGGGAAATGTTCGGGGCCATGGCCGGTGTGAAGATGCTGCATGTACCCTACAAAGGCGCAAACCCGGCCATCAACGATCTGCTCGCGGGAGTAGCCCAGGTTTTCGTCGGCAATCTTCCGCCCTTGTTGCCGCATATCCGCAGTGGAAAGCTGCGCGCCTTGGGTGTCACCACCCCCACGCGCGCGCCCTTGTTGCCGGATGTACCGCCGATCTCCGATACGTTGCCAGGTTATGAGTCCGCTTCGTGGCTCGGCTTGTTCGTCCCGGCGGGAACCCCGGCCGAACGCATCGACAAGATACGCGCAGATGCGCTCGGCGCCATGACATCGCCCGATATACGCGCCAGTATCGAACAGGCGGGTTTCCAACCGTTTTCCGGTCCGCAACCCGACTATGCCGCCATGGTCAAGCGCGATGTGGCGAAGTGGCAGCGGGTGGTGAAGGAATCGGGCGCCAAAGTGGACTGATGTTCAGCACGCCAGCTGCGCCCGCGCCCGATGCAGCCGCACGAACAGGTTATCTGCGCTGATCGACAGCTTGCGGCACACGGTGGCGGTCGGCTCCTCCTGCAGCACCCGCAGTTGCATGGCGTCGCGCAGCGCCGGCGGCAGGCCGTCGATGCGCGCGAGCGTCTGCGCCAGCCGTTCGCGTTGCTCGGCCACCTCGTGCGGGCCGGGTTGCGGACAGGCGATGGCCAGCGCGCCGTCATCGTCGTTCTGTTCCTCCAGGCTATCGATGCCGGCGCGCTGGCGCACCAGATCGACGATCTTGTTTTTCAGGATCGCGGTGAGCCAGGAGCGCAGCGCACTGCGGCCGGCGAATCGGGCCTTGCCCGCCAACACCGCCTCGAACACGTCGTGTACCACGTCCTCGGCCAGCATCGGGTCCTGCAACCGGCGCTGGGCGAACCGGATCAGGTCCTTGCGGTGGGCGACCATCTCGGTCCAGCAGACGGCCAGCGCGGCCTGGGGCGCGTGCGGCTCATGGTTGCAGGTGGCGACTTGCATGGGATTCTCCTGGCTGCGGGTGTGGCGATGACCCCACTGTGCGCGGGCCGTATCGCACGGGTATCGCGGCACATCACAGGAAGATCACATTTGCGTCAGGTCTTGCGCAGACCGGGACCGGGCGCCGGCCTGACCGTCCTTGGCGCTTGCCACCGCCATCTCGCGCGGCAGGGGAACCCCGTTCTTGACCGCCAGGATCTCGGCCATCACACTGACCGCGATCTCGGCGGGGGTCTTGCTGCCGATGTAGATGCCCACCGGCCCGCGCAGCCGTGCCAGCGTGGCCTCGGTCTGCCCGAAATGCGTGATCATGCGCTGGTGGCGCGCCTCGTTGTTGCGCCGCGAGCCGATGGCGCCGACATAAAAGGCGTCGGAGGCCAGGGCTTCGAGCAGCGCCAGGTCGTCGAGCTTGGGATCGTGCGTGAGCGCCACGACGCAACTGCGCCGGTCGGGGCGGAACGTCAGCACGACGTCGTCGGGCATGTCGCCAACGACGCTGGCACCGGGCACCGACCAGGCGCCCCGGTATTCCTCGCGCGGATCGCACACCGTGACCGCAAAACCGCTGAACAAGGCCATCGTGGCCAGGTATTCGGTCAACTGGCCGGCGCCAATCAGCAACATCCGGTATTCCGGCCCGAAGATGTTGACCAGTTCGGTCCCGGTCAGCTGCAGCGCCTGCGCGCTGGTTGCCGTGTCGAGCCGGGCGTGGCCGTCGGCCAGGCGCACGGTACGCAGCATCAGGCGCCCGGCCTCGAGCGCCTGCACCAGCTGTTGCAGCAGTTCCGGCGCAGGGTCGTATTCCAGCATCAATTCGAGGGTGCCGCCACACGGCAGGCCGAAACGGTGCGCCTCGTCGGCGCTGACACCGTACTTGAGGAAGGTTGGCGGCCCGCCAGGAAAAACCAGGCGAGCGGCGCCGGCGGGTGCAAGGGCCCTGGTGTGGCGGTAGATCAGGTCATCCTCGACGCAGCCGCCCGACACCGATCCGACGACGGCGCCGTCCTCGCACAAGGCCATGATGGAACCGACCGGCCGCGGCGACGAACCCCAGGTCCGTACCACGGTGGCCAGCAGGGCCTGTTGGCCCGAGGCGCGCCAGTCGCGCAGCATGCGCAATACCATGACGTCCAGGTTTTCCATGTCGATGCCTTTCGCAATCGGGCTTGCGCGCGGCAGATCGAGCCAGTCCGTCGCACCGCGCCCGTAAGAATGTTGTGCCGAAGACAGACAATGATGCCATGGCCCATTCGATTCTCGTTGCCGAAGACCAGTCCGACATCCGCGAACTGCTCGTCATGAACCTGCGCAACGCCAATTACGCGGTACAGGCGGTACCCGATGGCCTGGCCGCGCTCGAGAGCCAGAACGAAAAAGCCAGCGACCTGATGATCCTCGACCTGATGATGCCGGGCCTGGACGGGCTCGAGGTGTGCAAGGCCCTGCGCGCGCGCGGACGCACCACCCCGATCCTGATGCTCACGGCCAAGTCGACGGAACTCGACCGGGTGCTGGGCCTGGAACTCGGCGCCGACGACTACCTGACGAAGCCTTTTTCGCTTGCCGAGCTGCTGGCGCGGGTCAAGGCCTTGCTGCGCCGGGCCGACCTGCAACGCGCGGCCCAGCTTGGCGCGCCGGCGCAGCCGACACTGATCCGCAACGGCGACCTGGAGATCGCGCCGGCCAAGCGCAACGTGCGCTACCGCGGTTTGGCGCTGGACTGCACCGCTCTGGAGTTCGACCTGTTGCTGCATTTTGCGCAGCATCCGGGCCACGTTTTTTCGCGCGCGCAACTGCTCGACGCGGTCTGGGGTTATACCCACGACGGTTACGAACACACGGTCACGACCCATATCAACCGGCTGCGCGCCAAGCTCGAAGCCGACCCGATGCGGCCCGAGCTGATCCTCACCGTGCGAGGCGCCGGCTACAAGATGCGCGAGGCTCCGGGGTGAAGCCTGCAGCCGATGGGCGGACGGGGGGCGGGACGTGAGTGCCCCCAACCCTGGCTTCGCCAGGCCCCCCGAGGGGGTGCGAGGACACTTGGG
>CAZADK010000091.1:0-10960 GCA_964483855.1 uncultured Rhodoferax sp. | reverse complement strand
CATCGTGACCATACCGTAACGCTGCTGGTGACGTCGCAGCGCATGGATCACGGTCGCCGCGCGAATCGCGCCGGTGGCCCCCAGCGGATGGCCCAGCGCAATCGCGCCGCCCATCGGATTGACTTTGGCCGGGTCCAGCCCCAGCGTGCGGATGACGGCCAGCGACTGGGCCGCGAAGGCCTCGTTGAGCTCGATCCAGTCCATGTCGTCCTGCTTCAGGCCGGCGCTGCGCAACGCCGCCGGAATCGCCTCGATCGGGCCGATGCCCATGATGTGAGGCGGCACGCCTTTGCTGGCGAAACTCACGAAGCGCGCCAAAGGCGTCAGGCCGAATTGCTTCACCGCCTTTTCACTGGCCAGGATCAGGGCGCCAGCGCCGTCCGAGGTCTGCGAGCTGTTGCCCGCCGTGACCGAACCCCGCGCGGCAAAAACCGCCCGCAGTTTGGCCAGGCCTTCGAGCGAGGTGTCGGGCCGCGCGCCTTCGTCGAGCGACACGGTACGCGAGGTCACGCTCACCTTGCCGGTCTCGAGATCCGGTGTGCGCTCCATCACTTCCACTGGCGTGATCTCGTCGGCAAACGCGCCGGACTTCATGGCCGCGATGGCGCGCTGGTGCGACTCCAGCGCGAAAGCGTCCTGCGCCTGGCGCGTGACTTTCCATTGGCTGGCGACCTTCTCGGCCGTCAGGCCCATGCCGTAGGCGATGCCGATGTTTTCGTCGTTGTCGCCCGCGATGTTCGACAACGACGGCGAGTTGCCCATCATCGGCACCATGCTCATGCTCTCGGTGCCAGCGGCCAGCATCACGTCGGCCTCGCCGACCCGGATGCGGTCGGCCGCCATCTGGATCGCGCTGATGCCCGAGGCACAGAAGCGGTTCACCGTGATGCCGCCCACGCTGTTGGGCAAGCCGGCCAGCACCGCACCGATCCGCGCGACGTTCAGGCCTTGCGGCCCTTCCGGAATCGCGCAGCCGCAGATCAGGTCCTCGATGGCCCGCGGGTCCAGCGTCGGCACCTGCGCCAGCGCGCCCTGGATGGCCTTGACCAGCAGGTCGTCGGGACGGGTGTTGCGGAAAAAACCGCGGTGCGAACGCCCGATCGGGGTTCGGGTGGCGGCAACGATGTAGGCGTCCTGAATCTGTTTCATGGGTGTTCTCCGTTCAGTTGCGCACCGGCTTGCCGGTGGACATCATGCCCATGATGCGCTCCTGGGACTTGGCGTTGGTGACGAGCGAACAGAAGACCTCGCGCTCGAGCGCCATCAGGTATTCCTCGGTCACCAGCGTGCCGGCATCGACGTCGCCACCGCAGACCACGTGCGCGATCTGGCTGGCGATGTGAAAGTCGTGCTGGCTGATGAAGCCGCCGTCGCGCATGTTGACAAGCGAGCCCTTGATCGTCGCGATGCCGCTGCGCCCGGCGACCGGAAAGGTTCGGCGCAGCGGCGGCCGGTAGCCGGACTCGAACATCGCACGTGCCTGCGTCTTGGCCACGTGCAGCAGCTCGTCCTTGTGCGGCACGACCAGGTCGCTGTCCAGCAGGTAGCCGAGCTGGCGCGACTCCAGCGCGCTGGTGCCGACCTTGGCCATCGCAGCGGATGTGAAACCCTCGGTCAGGAACGGCAACAGGTCCTTGTTGGTCGAGGCCGCGGCATTCTCGGCGGCGCGGCGCGCGATATAGGTCAGGCCACCAGCACCGGGCACCAGGCCGACACCCACCTCGACCAGGCCGATGTAACTCTCCATGGCCGCGACGCGCCGGGCGCAGTACACGGCCATTTCGCAGCCGCCGCCCAGGGCCAAGCCACGCACCGCCGCCACCGTGGGCACACTGGCGTAACGCAGCCGCAGCATCGCTTTTTGCAACTCATGCTCGGCGCCGTCGATCGCCGATACGCCAGCCACCATGAACGCCGGCAGCATCGCCTGCAGGTCGGCGCCGACCGAGAACATCTCGTCGTTGGACCAGATCACCAGGCCCTCGTATGACGCCTCGGCCAGTTCCACCGCGCGCACCAGGCCTTCGGCCACGTCCGGGCTGATCGCATGCATCTTGGTTTTGATGCTGGCGATCAGCACTGGCGCATCCAGCGTCCACAGCCGGATCGCGTCGTCTTCGTACACCGTGGTGCCGGCGGTCTGCGCACGTGGCGCGTCGGCGCCGCGCACATCCTCGCGGAAGTGCTGGCGCTGGTAAACCTGCAGCTCGTGGCGCGGCACGAATTTCCGTGCCGAAGCGCTCCATGAACCCTTGGGTGTGTGCACGCCCCCGGCATCGGCCACCGGGCCCTTGAACACCCACTCGGGCAACGGCGCCTTGCACAGGGCCTCGCCAGCGTCGATGTCCTGCCGGATCATCTCGGCCACCTCGAGCCAGCCGGCTTCCTGCCACAACTCGAACGGGCCTTGCTTGAGCCCGAAACCCCAGCGCATCGCCAGATCGATGTCGCGCGCCGACTCGGCCACTGTCTGCAAATGCACGGCCGCATAGTGGAATTGGTCGCGCAAAATGGCCCACAGGAAACGTGGCTCGGCGCCTTCGGCGTCGCGCAAAAGCCGGAGCCGCTCACCCGCCGGTTTCTTGAGCATGCGGGCCACCACCTCGTCGCCCTTGGCACCGGCGGGTACGTAGTCGCCCTTGCCGTCGGCCGCCTTCGCGTCGAAACGCAGGATGTCGCGCCCGACCTTCTTGTAGAAGCCGGCGCCCGACTTCTGGCCCAGGTTCCCCATGTCCAGCAGGCTGCCCAGCACCGGGGGCGTCGCAAAGTTGTCGTAGAACGGGTCGGTCTTGGCGTCCAGGTTGTCCTGCAGCGTCTTGATCACATGGGCCATGGTGTCCAGGCCCACGACGTCGGCGGTGCGGAAGGTGCCCGAGCTGGCGCGGCCGAGTTTCTTGCCGGTCAGGTCGTCGACGACGTCGTAGGACAGGCCGAAGTTCTCCACCTGCTTCATCGTCGCCAGCATGCCGGCGATGCCGATGCGGTTGGCGATGAAATTGGGCGTGTCGTTGGCCCGCACGACCCCCTTGCCCAGGGCGCTGGTGACGAAAGCCTCCAGGTTGTCGAGCACCTGCGCCTCGGTGGTGGGCGTGTTGATCAGCTCGACCAGCGCCATGTAACGCGGCGGATTGAAGAAGTGGATGCCGCAAAAGCGCGGCTTGATTTCTTCGGGCAAGGCTTCACTGAGTTTGGTGATCGACAGGCCTGAAGTGTTGGATGCGACGATGGCCGTGGGCGCCAGGTGCGGCGCGATCTTGCGGTACAGGTCGAGTTTCCAGTCCATGCGTTCGGCAATCGCCTCGATCACCAGATCGCATTCCTGCAGCAGGTCCATGTGTTCTTCGTAGTTGGCCTGCCGGATCAACGCGGCCTCCTGCACCAGGCCCAGCGGCGCCGGCTTGAGCTTCTTCAGCCCCTCCACGGCCCTGGTCACGATGCCGTTCTTCGGGCCCTCCTTGGCCGGCAGATCGAACAGGATGACCGGCACCCGGACGTTGACCAGGTGTGCGGCGATCTGCGCGCCCATCACGCCGGCACCGAGCACGGCGACTTGTTTGACTTGAAAACGGGACATGGATGGACTCTCTGATGGCACGCCGCAGCGCGCAGGTGGCCGGGCGTTGTCCGGCCGGGATGTACGCGCAGTCTTATTGCGAGCGGACCCACGTCTGGGTGCGGCCGAACGGGCCGATGGAGCCGCGCACCTCGAGTTTCTTGCCACCGTCGATCGGTGTCAGGCGCAGGCCGTAGGTGGACCCCTTCTCCGGGTCGAGGATCTTGCCGTCTTCCCACACATCCTTGCCGTCGGCCTTTTTCGCGCCGCGGATGATCTCCAGGCCCAGCATGGGTTTGTCCTTGCGATCGTCGGTGCATTTGTCG
The DNA here is from genome assembly GCA_964483855.1 of uncultured Rhodoferax sp. Lineage (GTDB taxonomy): Bacteria > Pseudomonadota > Gammaproteobacteria > Burkholderiales > Burkholderiaceae_C > CAISIP01. The sequence continues at coordinate 7,081 of CAZADK010000091.1, read as the reverse complement.
CACACCGCGTCCTGCTTGGCGCCCTTGCGCAGCAGTTTGGTCACCTTGCCATTGAGCATGCCGCCGTTGTCGACGATCTGGACCTCGGACTTGATCTCCTTGGTTTCGTCATCGATCGTGTGCCAACTGCCCACTGGCGTCATCTGGGCCATCGCCAGGCCGCTGGCACACAACAAAATGCCGGCGGTGAAACGGTTCTTGATCACGGGTGTCTCCTGTATCGGGTGGTGGAAATGAACAAAGGAAATCCAGCCGGAATATTAGGCAAACACCGCCTCGGTGTCCATCAGCGCCTTGGCGCCTGAACGCACGGTGAGCATCAGCGATGCGGTCTCGGGGAACAACCGGGCGAAATAGAAACGCGCGGTCTGCAGCTTGGCCTGGTAGAACGGGTCGTTGTTGCCAGCCGCGATTTCGCGCAGCGCGACCTGCGCCATGCGGGCCCAGAAGTAGCCGAACACCAGGTGGCCGGCCACGCGCAGGTAGTCCACTGCGGCCGCGCCCACTTCGTCGGCGTTCTGGAAACCCTTGAAACCGATCTCGGTCGTGAGTTTGGTCATCTTGTCGCCGAGATAGGCGATCGGGTTGATGAACTCGGCCATCTTCTCGTTCACGCCTTCTTCCTCGACCAGGGCAGCGATCAGTTTGCCGAATTTCTTCAGCGTCGCGCCGTTGTTGCCCAGGATCTTGCGGCCCAGCAGGTCCAGGCTCTGGATCGTGTTCGTGCCCTCGTAGATCATGTTGATGCGGGCATCACGCACGAACTGCTCCATCCCCCACTCCTTGATGTAGCCGTGGCCGCCAAACACCTGCAGGCAATCCGAGGTGGCGCGCCAGCCGTTGTCGGTCAGGAAGGCCTTGACCACCGGCGTGAGCAACGAGAGCATCTCGCCGCTGTCCTTGCGCACTTTCTCGTCGGGATGGAAATGCTCCTTCTCGAGCAGCACCGAGCAGAAGATTGCCAATGCGCGGCCGCCTTCGGCATAGGCCCGGGCAGTCAGCAGCATCTTGCGCACGTCCGGATGCACGATGATCGGATCGGCCGGCTTGTCCTTGGCCTTGGGGCCGGACAGGGAACGCATCTGGAGACGGTCCTTGGCATAAACCAGCGCGTTCTGGTAGGCGATCTCGGTCAGGCCCAGCGACTGGTTGCCCACGCCCAGTCGGGCGGCGTTCATCATGACGAACATCGCCGCCATGCCCTTGTTCGGCTCGCCGACCAGCGTGCCGACGGCATCGTCGAGCACGATCTGGCAGGTGGCGTTGCCGTGGATACCCATCTTGTGCTCCAGGCCACCGCAGTAGATGCCATTGCGCTCGCCCAGTGCGCCGTCCCTGCCCGCATGGTGCTTGGGCACGATGAACAGGCTCACGCCCTTGATGCCGGCCGGCGCATCGACGATGCGCGCCAGCACCAGGTGCACGATGTTCTCGGCCAGGTCGTGTTCACCGGCACTGATGAAGATCTTGTTGCCAGTCAGCCGATACGTGCCGTCGGCCTGCGGCTCGGCCTTGGTGCGCATCAAGCCCAGGTCGGTGCCGCAATGCGGTTCGGTCAGGCACATGGTGCCCGTCCACTCGCCACTGGTCAACTTGTGCAGATAGGTCTGCTTCTGGGCATCCGTGCCGTAAGAGTGCAGCGCCGCATAAGCGCCGTGCGTCAGACCCGGGTACATGGTCCAGGCCTGATTGGCCGAGTTCAGCATCTCGTACAGGCATTGGTTGACCACCAGCGGCAGCCCCTGGCCGCCGAATTCGGGGTCGCCACTCAGGCCCGGCCAGCCGTTGGCCACGAACTGCGCGTAGGCCTGCCTGAAACCGTCCGGCGTGGTTACCGCGTGGGTCTTGGGGTCGAGCGTGCAGCCCTGCGCGTCACCGCTGACATTGAGCGGCAAGGCCACCTCGGAGGCAAACTTGCCCGCCTGCTCCAGCACCGCGTCGATCGTCTCGGCGTCGATCTCCGCATGCCGAGGAATGGCCCGGAAATCGTCGCAGACCTTGAGCACCTCGTGCATGACGAACTGCATGTCGCGCAAGGGCGGGGAATAAGTGGGCATGAAATCAACTCCTTGAATGAAAGCAATGTGGCGACGGTGCGCTTGCTAGCGGGCCGCGGCAGATCCGGCTGCCGGCCCAGGTTTACCGCCATGTGCGGTTGTGCCACGCCCGTACGTCGACAACACATGGTCAAAGCCTACATGGGCGCGCGCAATCGAACCCGGCTTGTTCAGGAACCGGGCCTCGTAATGCAGCGCCAGGATCAGCCCGTGGATTTCATAGGCCATCTGGTCGGCATCGACATCGGCCCGCAGATGGCCTTCGTCCCGGGCCAGCAGCACCGCGCGGCGGAACGCGCCAAGCCAGGTGTTGACCGAATCGGCCAGTGCTTCTCGCACCGGGCCGGGACGGTCGTCGAACGCGACCGCGCCGCTGATGAAGATGCAGCCTGACTGGATTTCGACCGCCACCCGCTTCATCCAGTTGGCAAACAAGGCCTCGACCCGCGGCAGGCCACGCGGCAGGGCCAACACCGGTGTGAAGACTTCCTGCTCGAAACGGTGGAAATACTCGCGCACGACCGAGATCTGCAACTCCTCGCGGGCGCCAAAATGCGCGAACACGCCGGACTTGCTCATCTGCATGATCTCGGCGACGGCACCGATGCTCAGGCCCTCCAGGCCGACCTGGCTGTCCAGGCGCAGCGCTGCATCGACGATCGCGGCCTTGGTCTGCTGGCCTTTCGCCGACCCGCGCACCTCGCTGGCCGTGGCGCGCGAACCGCCGTCGGCAATGGGGGCAGTTGCATGGCGGGGCAGATGGGAGACAGACATCAAAGCAATCGAAATAAAACGAACGGTCGTTCTATTTTGCTTCAGATCGATCGGCTCCGGCGTGAGCAGGCTTGCAATAGAGCCGGGCTTCTAGTCCGGATACGGGTAAACCCGAGACTGCCAGATGGACGTGACCGCCAAGACCTGGCGCTGCCCCGCACAACCGGCCAGCGGCGGGCCGGATGCGTCGGTGCACCGTGTCGATACGTTACAGCTTGAACGGCACCACGGTCTGGCGCTGCTCGCCCAGGCCTTCGATGCCCACCGCCATCACGTCGCCCTTTTTCAGGTAGACCGCCGACGGTTTCATGCCCATGCCCACGCCCGGCGGAGTGCCAGTGGTGATGACGTCACCGGGCATCAGCGTCATGAACTGACTGACATAACTGACCAGTTTGGCCACGCCGAAGACCATGGTCTTGGTGTTGCCGGTCTGCATGCGCTTGCCGTTCACGTCCAGCCACATCGCCAGTTTCTGCGGATTGGCGATCTCGTCGCGCGTGACCAGCCAGGGGCCGATCGGGCCGAAGGTATCGCAACCCTTGCCCTTGTCCCAGGTGCCGCCGCGTTCGGTCTGGTATTCGCGCTCGCTGACGTCGTTGATCGTGCAATAACCCGCCACATGATCGAGCGCAGACTTCTGCGACACATACCGTGCCTGCGTGCCGATCACCACGCCGAGCTCGACTTCCCAGTCGGTCTTGACCGAACCCTTGGGCAACATGACGTCGTCGTCCGGGCCCTGGATGCAGGTCGTGGCCTTCATGAACACGATCGGCTCCTTCGGAATCGGCATGTTGGACTCGGCCGCATGGTCGGCATAGTTCAGACCGATGGCGATGAACTTCGGCACGCCGGCGACCGGGCAACCCATGCGTGGTTTGCCCTTGACCAGCGGCAGCTTGTCGGTCTTGAGCTTGCGCAGCTTGGCCAATGCGGCATCGCCGAGTTGCGACGGGTCGATGTCCTTGACGACCCCGCTCAGGTCGCGCAGCTTGCCTTCGGCGTCGATCAGTCCCGGTTTTTCCTTGCCGGGCTTGCCATAACGTACCAGTTTCATGCGATTGCCTTTCTTGTGCAGTTAATAGGTGGAGCGGCCGCCGGACAAGTCGAACACGGCGCCAGTGGAAAACGAACAATCTTCGGTGCACAACCAGCCGACCATGGCCGCGACCTCCTCGGGCGTGCCGAAACGGCCCATCGGAATCTTGGACAACATGAACTGGATGAACTCGGGTTTCATCTGGTCGAATATCGCGGTCTTCACCGCTGCCGGCGTGACGCAGTTCACGCGCACACCACTGTCGGCAAGCTCCTTGCCCAGCGACTTGGTGATCGCCATCACGGCTGCCTTGCTGGCACTGTAGGCGCTGGCATTCGGGTTGCCGTCCTTGCCGGCCACCGAGGCGATGTTGACGATTCGCCCGTAATTGCGCTCGCGCATATGCGGCACCCATTCGCGGCAGCAATAAAACAGGCCGTTGAGGTTGACCTGCATGACCTTGTGCCATTCGTCGACCGGGTAGTCGGCCAGCTTGGTATTGGGCCCGGTGATGCCGGCGCTGTTGACCAGGGCATCGACCGCCGAGGCCAGCTTCAGCGTCTGCTGCACCGCAGCCGCCACGCCAGAGTGGTCACTCACGTCGACGACGACCGAGGTCGCCTTGGCGCCCAGTTCGTCGCAGGCGCGTGCCAGCGCCGCAGCGTCGCGGTCCCACAGGCACACACTGCCGCCGGAGGCCAGCAGGCGTTGGGCGATCGCGTATCCGAGTCCGGTGGCGCCACCGGTGATGACCGCACAGCGGCCAGCGAAATCGAGCTGGTTCATATCGTCATTCCTCCATCGACCGCGAAGATCTGGCCACTGGCGAACACCGACTCGTCGCTGGCCAGGTACAGGATGATCGGCGCAATTTCTTCGGCCGTCGCGATCCGGCCCATGGGCTGGCGCGCCACGAAGTCCTTGCGCGCCTGCACCGGGTCGGGATAACTGTTGATGCGGTCCTGCAACGACGGAGTATCGACGGTGCCTGGCGCAATCGCATTGCAGCGGATGCCTTTGGTCACGAAATCGGCCGCGACCGACTTGGTCAGCCCCACCACCGCCGCCTTGCTGGCGCCATAGATGAAACGATTCGGCAAACCCTTGAGGCTGCCGCAGACACTGGCCATGTTGATGATGCTGCCACCGCCGGCCTCGAGCATCTTTGGCAACACCGCCTGGATCATCCAGAACTGCGCGCGCGCATTGAGGTTGAACGCCAAGTCCCAATCAGCGTCGGTGGACTGCAAGATGCTGCCGTTGTGCACGAAGCCGGCGCAGTTGAACAACACGTTGATGCGGTCCATGCCCTGCACCAGTTTGCCGATGGCGTCCTTGTCGAGCACGTCGAGCACGGCGGTACGCACGTTGGCAACGCCCTCGTAGGCCTTGAGCAGGCCAGCGTCGCGGTCGGTTGCCAGCACCTGCGCACCCTCGGCGGCCATGGCCAGCACACTGGCTTTGCCGATGCCCTGACCTGCCGCGGTCACCAGGGCCGATTTACCTTTCAGTCGCATAGTTCCTCCATTGAAATCGCCACCGACACCATCAGCAGGTGTGTGGCAAACCCGTGCACACACCGCCGATTGGCCTTACCACCTGTCCAATTATCACCCAGGCTTTGTCGCCCAGCCTTCGTCACCCCGCCCTACGTCATTCCCTGGGGGGGACTCAGTAATTGACGAAGCGTGGCGGGCCGACATCCACCGTGGCCATCAGCGCGTTCATGTGCGCGCGCAGTTGCTGCAGCTTGAGAGCCTCGTTGCCGGAGTCGAGCCACAGGTTGTGGAACTCCTCGGGATCTTCGGCGTGGTCGAACAGTTCGGCGATGGTGTGGCCGTGGTAGAAGATGCTCTTGTAGCGGCCGTCGAACACCATCGACGCATGCGTGTTGTCGGGGTGGCCACCCATGGCCTCGCGGTATTCGCAGACCACGGCTTTCTTGTGCACCGCAGGGTCGGCCTCGCCGCGCATCAGCGGCAGCAGTGACCGGCCCTGCATCTGCGGCGGCACGCCCAGGCCGCAGGCGTCCATCAGCGTCGGCGCGACGTCCACCGTCTCGACCAGCGCATCGCTGCGCAGGCCGGCCTGGAACTGCCCGGGCCAGGACATGATCAGCGGCACCCGCACCAGGCCATCGAAAAAGCGGCAACCCTTGAGGATCAGGCCGTGGTCACCCAGCATCTCGCCATGGTCGCTCATGTAGACGACGATGGTGTTCTCGAGCTGGCCGGTGTCGCGCAGCGTCTGCATGATGCGTGCGAACTGGTCGTCGATCTGCTCGATCATCGCGTAGTAGTTGGCCTTGACGTCGAGCGCATCGTATTCGTTGCGTGCGGACGCAATCGCGTCGTGGCCGCCGTCGGCCGAGACCGGCTCGATGGCCTTGCGCACCCGCGGGTCGTCGGGCTGCTTGGTCTGCTGGTCGATCGCGGCAAATGCCTTCTGCCGCTCGAGGTCGGAGTCGCGAAAGCGTGGCAATGGCAGGCTCGCGGGGTTGTAGCGCGACAAATACTCGGGCGGCGCGTCGAACGGGCCATGAGGGTCGAACGGGTTGACACTGATCATCCAGGGCCGGTCGCGCCGCTCGCTGATGAAACGGATCGCCATCTCGGAACACCAGGTGGTCTGGTGGTATTGGGTTGGCACACCGGGGCCGCAGAAATAGTTCAGGTCGGCATACAACGCCTGCGGGTCGACCTGCTTCTCGTGTTTGAGCCAGTTCTCGTAGTCGTGGCCGAAGGCCTGGTCCGGTGTCGGATGGTGACTCCAGTGGAACAGGCGGTAACCGTCGTCGGTGCGTACCTCGTAGTGCTTGGCGGCAGCCAGGTGCAGCTTGCCGACCAGCGCGCAGTCGTACCCGGCGTCGGCCAGGCGTTTGGTCACCAGCGTTTCGTGCGCGGGGAAATAGGCATTGCCATTGCGGTAGACATGGTGGGACGCCGGGTAACGACCGGTCAGGAAGGTGGCGCGCGCCGGTGTGCAGATCGGGCTCTGGGTGTAGGCCCGGTCAAAGGCCACGCCCGAGGCAACCAAGGCGTCGATGGCGTCGGTGCGGATATGCGGATTGCCCAGCGCGTGGATGGTGTCCCAGCGCTGCTGGTCGGAGCAGTACCAGAGGATGTTGGGTCGAGTGCTTGCCATCTGGGGGGCGTCAGTTCGGGGTGATGTTGGCGGCCTTGACGGTGCGCTCCCAACGCACGTGTTC
>CAZADK010000090.1:0-11014 GCA_964483855.1 uncultured Rhodoferax sp. | reverse complement strand
GTGGTGGCGGCGTTTCCGCTGGGCGGTTATGTGCGCCTGCTCGACGAACGTGAGGCGCCGGTGCCGCAGGAACTGCGCCATCTGGCCTTCAACAACCAGCCGCTGGCGGCACGCGCCGCGATCGTGGCGGCCGGACCGCTGGTCAACCTCCTGCTGGCGGTGGTGCTGTACGCGCTGGTGAACTGGAGCGGCGTGCAGCAGGCCAGCGCGATCCTGGCCAGCCCGGTGCCGGGATCGATCGCCGAGCAGGCTGGCGTCAAGGGGGGCGAACGCGTTCTGCGGTTGGCCGTGGGTTCGCAGGAACCTGTCGACGTGGCGTCGTTTGACGATCTGCGTTGGCAATTGGCGCAAGCTGCCTTGCAGGGCAACGACGTACGGCTGGTGCTCGGGGTCGCCTCCGCTGCGGTGACGCGTGACGTCACGCTGGAGTTCGCGCAGCAACGCGCCAACGACGTGGATGCGGAGTTGTTCCGACGCATTGGCATCGTGGGGCCGATGACCCTGCCGGAAATGGGCGAGGTCCTTGACGGTGGGGCCGCGCAGGCTGCCGGATTGCGCAAGGGTGACCGGGTGCTCAAGATCGGTACGGTCCCCGTGGTTGACGGTCAGCAGTTGCGCGACCTGATTCGTACTTCGGGCAGCAGCGGCGCTGCGCGGACCCAGACCTGGCTGGTCGCACGGGACGGACAGCAGCTGGACCTGGCGGTGACGCCGCAACAGGTGACGGACGGTGATCGCACGATCGGCCGGATCGGAGCCTATGTGGGCGGGGCGCCGGAACTGGTGATGGTGCGATACGGTCCGATCGACGGATTGACGCAGGCGCTGGAGCGCACCTGGGAGGTATCGACGCTGACCTTGCGCATGATCGGGCGCATGATCATCGGCGAGGCTTCGCTGAAGAACCTCAGTGGTCCGCTGACGATTGCCGACTATGCCGGCAAGTCCGCCAGCCTGGGTTTGACCCAGTACCTGCTGTTCCTGGCGCTGATCAGCGTCAGCCTTGGCGTGCTCAATTTGCTGCCATTGCCGGTTCTCGACGGTGGACACCTGATGTATTATCTTTGGGAGGCCGTCACGGGACGCGTCGTGTCGGACGCCTGGCTCGAGCGGCTGCAGCGCGGCGGCGTGGTCGTGCTGATGCTGATGATGAGCATCGCCTTGTACAACGATCTGGCCCGGATGCTGGGGTAGTTTTCCTTCGCCACGGGCTTGCGGCTTTGCGGCAGACACACACAGACAACATGCAATTCAATCGATTTCGAAGGCACGTCACCGCCGTGGCCGTGGCGGCCAGCGTGTTCGCCGGTACCGCCTGGGCGGTGGATCCGTTCACCGTACGCGACATCCGCATCGAAGGATTGCAGCGCGTCGAAGCCGGAACCATCTTCGCCTCCCTTCCGGTGCGGGTCGGGGACATCTACGACGATCAGAAGGGCGCAGCCGCGATCCAGGCGATCTTTGCGCTGGGCCTGTTCAAGGACGTGCGTATCGAGGCCAGTGGCGATGTGCTGGTGGTGATCGTCGAGGAGCGCCCGACGGTTGCGGATGTCGATTTCGGCGGCAACAAGGAGTTCGACAAGGATGCGCTGCGCCGGATGATGCGCGACATCGGCCTGGCAGACGGCCGGCCGTTCGACAGGGCCTTGCTCGACCGCGCCGAACAGGAGATCAAGCGCCAGTACATCAACCGCAGCCTGTATGCGTCGGAGGTTGTCACCACCGTCACGCCGATCGAGCGCAACCGCGTCAATCTGTCGTTTGGCATCATCGAGGGCGATCGAGCCAAGATCAAGGAGATCCGTGTTGTCGGGAACAAGGCCTTCGGTGAGTCGACGCTGCGCAACCTGTTCGACCTCGATACCGGTGGCTGGCTCAGCTGGTATACGAAGTCCGACCAGTATTCCCGCGCCAAGCTCAACGCCGATATCGAGACCTTGCGCTCGTATTACCTGACCCGTGGCTATCTGGAGTTCCGGATCGACTCGACACAGGTCGTGATCTCCCCCGACAAGCAGGAGATCGGCATCGTCATCAACATCACCGAGGGCGAGCGCTACGTGGTCTCCGGTGTCAACCTTGAGGGCAACTACCTGGGCAAGGACGACGAGTTCAAGAGCCTGGTGGCGATCCGTCCGGGCGAGGCGTACAACGCCGACGAAGTCGTGCAGACGACCAAGGCCTTTACCGACTATTTCGGTAATTTCGGTTACGCGTTTGCACGGGTCGAGGCGCGGCCGCAGGTCGATCGGGTGAACAACCGGGTTGTCCTGGTGATCCAGGCCGAGCCGTCGCGACGTGCTTATGTGCGGCGCATCAACGTGGCAGGTAACAACCGCACCCGTGACGAGGTCGTGCGGCGCGAGTTGCGCCAGTTCGAATCGGCCTGGTACGACGCCGACAAGATCCGCCGCTCCCGCGATCGCGTCGACCGCCTCGGCTTTTTCCGGGAAGTCTCGATCGAGACGCAGGAGGTTGCCGGCGCACCCGACCAGGTCGACCTGACCATCGCGGTCGCAGAGCGTGCCACCGGCAATCTTTCTCTGGGCGCCGGGTATTCCAGTGGTGACGGCGTGGGGCTGACCGCAGGCATCAAGCAAGAAAATGCGTTTGGCTCCGGCAATTCGCTAGGCCTGCAAGTCGATACCAGCAAGGTCAACCGGACCGTGGTGTTCAACACCACCGATCCGTATTTCACGGTCGACGGTGTGTCGCGCTCGATCGATGTCTACCACCGCACGACCAAACCCTATACCGCGACCGACAGCTACAGCCTGAAAACAACCGGCGCCAGCCTGCGTTTCGGCGTGCCGTTCACCGAGACTGACACCGTGTATTTCGGCGCCGGGGTCGAGCGCACCGAGATCGTTCCGGGAACCCAGCTGCCTGCTGCCTACGTCGCCTACGGCAACCAGTTTGGATTGACCAGCAACGGCATTCCGCTGACGCTGGGCTGGGCGCGTGACACCCGTGACAGTTCCCTGGTACCCAATTCGGGCCGTTACCAGCGCGTCAATGGTGAATGGGGCATCGGCGGCGACACCCGGTACATCAGCGGCAGTTACCAGTTCCAGCAGTACTGGCCACTCAACAAGCAATACACCTTGGCCTTCAACGGGGATGTGGCTTACGGCAAAGGTCTTTCCGGCAGACCCTTCCCGCTGTTCAAGAACTACTTTGGTGGCGGTCTGGGTTCGGTGCGCGGGTTCGAACAGGGCAGCCTGGGCGTGCGCGAGATCACCAATGGCGGCAGTCTGGGTGGCACCAAGAAGGTCAACCTGAACTTCGAGGTCATCACGCCGTTCCCGGGCGCAGGCAACGACCGCTCGCTGCGCATGTTCGGGTTCTTCGACGTTGGCAACGTCTTCGGAGAGTCCGAACCGTTGCGCCTGAACGAATTGCGCGCGTCCGTCGGCGTGGGTCTGAGCTGGATCTCGCCGGTTGGTCCGTTGCGGCTGGCTATCGCTGCCCCGGTCCGGAAATTTGCAGGCGATAGAATCCAGCGACTGCAATTTCAAATCGGAACCTCTTTCTAATGAACACACTGACCAGTCGTTTGTGTGCCGCCCTCATCCTGGCTGCGCTCACGGTGGGTGCCCAGTTGCATGCGCAGGAGTTTCGGATCGGGTTCGTCAATACCGATCGTATCTTCAAGGAAGCTGCCACCGCGAAGGCTGCGCAGTCCAAGCTGGAGCAGGAATTCGCCAAACGCGAGAAGGATCTGATCGACCTGGGAGCCAGCATCAAGGCCATCGCAGACAAGCTCGAACGGGATGCGCCGACCTTGTCGGAAACGCAGCGCAACACGCGCCAGCGCCAGCTGGTGGACCAGGACCGCGAATTCCAGCGCAAACGGCGCGAGTTCCAGGAAGACCTCAATTCGCGCAAGAACGAGGAGCTGCAGCAAGTCCTCGAACGTGCGAACAAGGTGGTCAAGCAGGTGGCCGAGGCGGAAAAATACGACCTCGTGCTGCAGGACGCTGTTTATATCAATCCCAAACACGACATCACCGACAAGGTGATCAAGGCGCTGAACGCCGGAGTCAAGTAGCCATTCGAGGCGGTGTTCGTGTGGCGCTGACCCTCGGAAATGTTGTCGATGCCCTGGGGGGCGTACTGCACGGCGACCGCGACGCCGTTCTGAGTGGACTTGGCGCCCTGGGATCGGCGCAGCCGGGCCAGTTGAGTTTTGTCGGCAATCCCCGGTATCGGCAACAACTGTCGGCATCGCGGGCATTGTGCGTCGTCGTTGCGCCCGAACTCGAGGCTCCGGCACGTTCGCGCGGGGCCTGTATCGTCACTGAAAACCCCTACCTGTATTTCGCCCGGGTGACTCAGATGTGGCGTCGCCAGGGCCGTTTGGATGCTCGACCGGCGATTCATCCGAGCGCCATCGTCGACCCGGACGCGATCGTGGATGGGACGGCCTCGATCGGCGCGTTGTGTGTGGTCGAACGGGGTGCCCACATTGGCGCCGGCACGGTACTCAAGTCGCGGGTCACCATCGGCGAGGACTGCCGCATCGGCGCGCGCTGCCTGTTGCACAGTGGCGTCGTCATCGGTGCCGACGGCTTCGGCTTTGCTCCGAATGCCGGCGCCTGGGAAAAGATCGAGCAACTCGGCGCAGTCGTGATCGGCGACGACGTCGAGATCGGCGCCAATACCTGCATCGACCGCGGCGCGCTGGACGACACCGTCATCGAGGACGGCGTCAAGCTCGACAACCTGATCCAGATCGGCCACAACGTCCGCGTCGGGCGCCATACCGCGATGGCCGCTTGCGTCGGTGTTGCCGGGTCAGCCACCATCGGCGCGTTCTGCACCATCGGAGGTGCCGCGGTGGTGCTCGGGCACCTGGTGCTGGCGGACCATGTGAACATCTCCGCGGCGTCGGTGGTTACCCGCTCCATCCACAAGGCTGGCCACTACACCGGGCTGTTCCCGATCGACGACAATGCGCGGTGGGAAAAGAACGCGGCCGTGCTCAAGCGGTTGCACCATTTGCGCGAGCGCGTGCGCGCGCTTGAAAGAGGCTTGCAGGACCATTCGACGCCATGATGGACATCCACCAGATACTCAGGCAATTGCCTCACCGATACCCGTTTTTGCTGGTCGACCGGGTGCTTGAACTCGACAAGGGCAAGAGTATCGTCGCGTTGAAGAACGTCTCGATGAACGAGCCATTTTTCACCGGTCACTTTCCGCATCGTCCGGTCATGCCCGGCGTGTTGATGCTCGAAGCCCTGGCGCAGACCGCTGCATTGCTGGCGTTCGACACCCTGGGCGTGACGCCCGACGACAAGACCGTGTATTACTTTGCCGGTATCGATGGGGCCAGGTTCAAGCGACCGGTCGAGCCGGGGGACCAACTGATGCTGCATGTGCAGCTCGACCGCATGAAGGCCGGCATTTTCAAGTTCAAGTCGCGCGCCATGGTGGGCGAGGAGTTGGCCGTGCAGGCCGAACTGCTCTGCACGATGCGGACCATCGTCTAGGCACGCCTGCCCGACCTTCGCGTGCAGAACATCCATCCCACGGCCATCGTCGATCCGCGCGCGGAGATCGACCCCTCGGTCGTCATCGGACCCTATGCCATCATCGGCCCCCATGTGCGTGTCGCAGCTGGAACCACGGTGGGCGCCCATTGCGTCATCGAAGGCCACACCACGATCGGGCGCGACAACCGCGTCTTCCAGTTCAACTCGCTGGGTGCCATTCCGCAGGACAAGAAATACGCCGGTGAACCCTGCGAGTTGCGCATCGGCGACCGCAATACGATCCGCGAGTTCTGCACCTTCAACATCGGATCGCCCGGCGATGTCGGCGTGACCCAGGTCGGCGACGACAACTGGATCATGGCCTACGTGCACCTGGCGCACGATTGCCAGGTTGGCAACAACACGATCTTCGCCAACAACGCGCAGCTCGCGGGCCATGTGCACGTGGGCGACTGGGCCGTTCTGGGTGGCTTTACCGTCGTGCACCAGTTCGTGCGGGTCGGCGCGCACAGCATGACCGCGATGTGTTCGCTGCTGTTCGCCGACCTTCCGCCGTTCGTGATGTGCCAGGGTCAGCCGGCCGTCGCCCGTTCGATGAATTACGAAGGTTTGCGCCGGCGCGGCTTTTCGGCCGAACGCCTGTCGGCCGTGAAGTCCATGCACAAGCTGCTGTACCGCGACGCGTTGACGCTCGAGCAGGCGCGAATGGCCATCGACGGCCTGGCCGCCGTTCACCCGTCGGCGCAAACGGATGTGGCGCTGATGGGCACGTTCCTGGCCGGCGTGGCGCCGCATCGCGGCATCGTGCGGTAGCCGCCGATGTCCGGGGTGGCGCCGCTGACGCGGGCCGAGCCTTCGACGCAGGGGCCGCGGGTGGCGATGGTGGCCGGTGAGACCTCGGGAGACCTGCTGGCCGGCTTGTTGCTGGCCGGCATGCGGCGCCGCTGGCCGGAGTTGTCGTGCATGGGCATCGGTGGTCCGCGCATGGTGGCGCATGGATTCGATGCCTGGTGGGCGAGCGATGCACTTGCCGTGCGTGGTTATGTGGAGGTACTGCGCCACTACCGGCGCATCGTTGCCATTCGCGCACTCCTGCGCGAGCGGCTTTTGCGGCAGCCCCCGGATCTGTTCATCGGTGTCGATGCGCCGGATTTCAACCTCGCCCTCGAACACGACCTGCGCCATCGTGGCGTGCGCACGGTGCATTTTGTCTGTCCCTCGGTATGGGCCTGGCGCGCCGGTCGGATCGACAGGATCCGCGCCAGTGCAGACCATGTGTTGTGCCTGTTTCCGTTCGAGCCCGCGCTGCTGCATGCGCATGGCATCGCCGCGACCTACGTCGGGCATCCGCTGGCCGACGTCATCCCGATGCGCGCCGATCGGGGCGCGGCGCGCGCGGCGCTGGGGCTGCGGCCCGATGCGCCGGTGCTGGCCATCTTGCCGGGCAGTCGCCGATCGGAAATCGAAGCCATCGCTCCGCGCTTTTTCGCCGCGGCGGCCTTGTTGCACCATGAGCGCCCGCAACTGCAATGTATCGTGCCGACGGTGCCACCGCTGGTGCCGATGGTCGAGCGGATTGCTGCTGCGGCCGGCATGTCCGCTCGGCTACGAATCGTCGCGGGGCAGTCCCATGCAGCACTGGCTGCCTGTGACGTGACGCTGATCGCCAGCGGCACGGCGACACTGGAAGCGGCCTTGTTCAAGCGGCCCATGGTGATCGCCTACAACATGCACTGGTTGTCCTGGCAGATCATGCGTCGCAAGCAGTTGCAGCCCTGGGTCGGTCTTCCCAACATCCTGTGCCGTGATTTCGTCGTGCCGGAACTGCTGCAGGAGCAGGCCACGCCCGCCGCGCTGGCTGCGGCGGTGGGCCAATGGCTGGACGCTCCCGGGCGGGTCGTCGCGCTGCAGGCCCGGTTCGATGCGCTGCACCTGCAGCTGCAATGTGATACTTCCCGCTGTGCAACCGATGCGATCGAAAAAATTCTTCAGTCCTGAGCAAGCCGGTTTGCCGTGGGATGCGCCCGGGCTTGTCGCCGGGGTCGATGAGGCCGGCCGCGGACCCCTGGCTGGTCCGGTGGTGGCGGCTGCCGTCATCCTGGACGACCGCAACCCGATCGCCGGGCTGGCCGACTCCAAGAAACTCAGCGCGGCCCAGCGCGAGCGGCTGTTCGACCTGATCTGCGCCCGCGCATTGTGTTGCGCGGTCGGCTCGGCAACGGTGCAGGAGATCGACCAGTTCAATATCCTGCAGGCGACGATGATCGCGATGCGCCGTGCGGTCGAGGGCCTGCGTCTGACGCCGGCCCGGGTGCTGGTCGATGGCAACCGGATACCGCTACTCCAGGTGCGCGCCGAGGCGGTGATCGGCGGCGACGCACGGGTGCCCGCGATCTCGGCTGCCTCCATCGTGGCCAAGGTACACCGCGATCGCTGGTGTGCGCAATTGCACGCCCGCTATCCGGACTATGGTTTTGCCGAGCATAAGGGGTACGGCACGGTGCAACACCTGGCGGCACTGCGCCGGCTGGGTGCCTGTCCGGAACATCGGCGCAGCTTTTCTCCGGTGGCGCAGGTACTCGGATGAAATTGCCCCCACGCTCACTACGTTCGCTGCCCGCCGAGAGGGCCGTCAGTCCCGTCGAAACGGCCGCCCCAAACGTCAGCCATGTCGCCTCGCGCAACAACGCGGTGGTCAAGTCGGTGCGCCGTCTGTCGCGCGACAACCTGGCGTACCGCAAGCTCGGCCAGGTCTGGCTCGAGGGCGATCACCTGTGCCGCGCCGCGCGCGACCATGGCGTCATGCCCGCACTGGCGGTTTTTGCCGAGTCGGCCTGGAACGAAACGGCAGCCTCGTGGGGACTCGGGCCGGTCCGTGTGGTGGTCATGCCAGACGACTTGTTTGACGAGGTCAGTGCGCTGGAGTCCCCCGCCCGCATGGGTTTCGTCGTCGATTTGCCCCGGGGGTTGGAGTTGCAGCCGCGCATGCCCTCCGTGGTGCTCGATCGGGTGCAGGACGCCGGCAACGTCGGCTCCATCCTGCGTTGTGCCGCGGCGTTCGGCTTTGGCCAGGTGCTGGCGCTCAAGGGCAGTGCGGCCTTGTGGTCGCCCAAGGTCCTGCGTGCCGGCATGGGCGCCCACTTCGGACTGCATCTGGTCGAGTCGCTGGAGCCGGCCGCGCTGGGTGGCCTGGAGCTGCCAATCATCGCGACCAGTTCGCACCGGGGCGAGCCGGTGCACGATTGCGCATTGCCATGGCCTTGCGCCTGGTCGTTCGGGCATGAAGGGCAAGGGCTGGGCGATGTGGTCGCCCGACAGGCCAGGCTCTGGTGCCGGATCGCACAACCCGGTGGCCAGGAGTCTCTCAATGTTGTGGCGGCCGCCGCGATATGCCTGCATGCGAGTGCCGTGGCGCGATTGCGTTGAGCCGCGCGGGGGCTGCCTTCCTTCGGTTCGCCAGGGGGGCTGGGCTATAATTCGGGGCTTTCGCGAAAGCAATCGCCCCAAGCGAATCCCGCACCAAATCCCCCTTTAGAGAGCAGCCAACTGGCAGCATCCGGAGCCCAGCCGCGGGGATGCTTGGGAGTACCCGAAATCAATCCGGAGATCCCCGTGCTTTTGTCTCTCAAGGGAAACACACCTCTTGCCATACTGGCGCTCGCTGACGGCACGATTTACCAGGGTGCATCCATCGGCGTCACCGGCGAGTGTGTCGGAGAAGTCGTGTTCAATACCTCGATGACGGGGTACCAGGAAATACTGACCGATCCGAGTTATTGTCAGCAAATCGTCACCCTGACTTATCCGCACATCGGTAACCATGGCGTCAATACCGACGACATGGAATCGAGCAAGGTGCAGGCTGCCGGGCTTGTCATCCGCGATCTGCCGGCGGTGGTGTCCAACTTTCGCGCGATGGGCTCGTTGCAGACCTACCTGGCAGCTGAAAACACGGTAGCCATTGCCAATATCGACACCCGCAAGCTGACGCGCCAGATTCGCAGCCAGGGCGCCCAGAACGGCTGCATCCTGGCCCTGCAGGCGGGGCAGGAATTGACCGATGCGCTGATCGCCCAGGCACTGGACAAGGCCCGTTCGGCGCCTTCCATGGCCGGACTGGACCTCGCCCGTGTCGTGACCACCGGCAAACCCTACGAATGGACCCAGACCGAGTGGTCGCTGGGAGCCGAACCAGGCCAGAGTGGCCCGGGCTTCGGCAACCTGTCAGAGCCGCGGTTTCACGTCGTCGCCTACGATTTCGGCGTCAAGCGCAACATCCTGCGCATGCTGGCGGGGCGGGGTTGCAAGGTCACGGTCGTTCCGGCGAACACCAGCGCCCGGCAGGCGCTGGCACTCAAACCCGACGGCATCTTCCTGTCCAACGGGCCCGGCGATCCGCAGCCCTGCGCATATGCGATCGCAGCAGTGCGCGAACTGCTCGATGCGCAGATCCCGACCTTCGGCATCTGTCTGGGTCACCAGATCATGGCGCTGGCTTCCGGCGCACGAACGTTCAAGATGAAATTCGGTCACCACGGTGCCAATCACCCGGTCAAGGACGTCGAGACCGGCCGCGTCAGCATCACCAGCCAGAACCACGGCTTCGCGGTCGACGCCGATAACCTGCCGGCCAACCTGGTGGCCACCCATGTCAGCCTGTTCGATGGCACGCTGCAGGGCCTGCGGCGCACGGATCGCCCGGCGCTGTGTTTCCAGGGGCATCCGGAGGCGTCTCCTGGCCCGCACGATATCGCCTACCTGTTCGAGCGATTTGTTGCGCTCATGGACACGTCCCGCCGGAGCCAACATGCCTAAGCGTACCGACATCAAGAGCATCCTCATCATCGGCGCCGGGCCGATCGTCATCGGCCAGGCCTGCGAGTTCGACTACTCCGGCGTGCAGGCTTGCAGGGCCTTGCGCGAAGAGGGCTTCAAGGTCATCCTGATCAACAGCAACCCGGCCACGATCATGACTGACCCGGCTACGGCCGACGTGACCTATATCGAGCCGATCACCTGGCAGACCGTCGAGAAGATCATCGCCAAGGAACGGCCGGACGCGATCTTGCCGACCATGGGCGGCCAGACCGCGCTCAACTGCGCGCTCGACCTGTGGCACAACGGCGTGCTCAACCAGTACAAGGTCGAGCTGATCGGCGCCAGCCCGGACGCGATCGAGAAGGCCGAGGACCGGCTCAAATTCAAGCAGGCCATGACCCGCATCGGCCTGGGTTCGGCCCGCTCGGGCATCTCGCACAACATGGACGAGGCCTGGGCAGTGCAAAAGACGTTGGGTTTTCCGACCGTGATCCGTCCCAGCTTTACGCTGGGCGGCACCGGTGGCGGCATCGCCTACAACGCCGAGGAGTTCGACGCCATCTGCAAGCGCGGCCTGGAGGCCTCACCGACGAGCGAGCTGTTGATCGAGGAGTCGCTGCTGGGCTGGAAAGAGTTCGAGATGGAGGTGGTGCGCGACAAGGCGGACAACTGCATCATCGTGTGCTCCATCGAAAACC
>CAZADK010000089.1:0-11014 GCA_964483855.1 uncultured Rhodoferax sp. | reverse complement strand
TTGGCGCGTGCCATGTCGTTGGCGCTCGCCGAGCCGGCGGCCATCTTGTCGACCAGGTTGCGGCTGGCCGCGGCGTCGCCGTCGTCGAGCAGCAGCAGTTTTTCTCCTTGGGCGGTCAGCGCGATCAGCTGGTCGACCATGACCAGCGTGACCCACAGGTTGCCGAACGCATCGAACGCGATGCCATCGGGCGGCCCGCCGAGGTTGGATGGGCCGAACACCTCGCGGTCGCGCAATTGCACGCCGTCGGCATGGGTTTCGTCCAGCCGCATGCGCGTGATCCACGGGCCGGTGGTCTCGACGATGTAGAGCCACTCTTCCCGTGCATCGAGCCGGATTTCGTTGGTGAAATAAAAACCTTCGGCGACGACGCGGATGCCGCGTCCCGGTTCCACCACCGCGACATACCCGTCGCGCACCCGGCTCGCCGCGGCCGCGGTCCACGGGTTGACCCGGGTCGATACGGTGATCCAGATGCGGTCTTTCGAGTCGCGCAGCACGAAGTTCACCTTGCCGATCGGCTGACCGTCGATGGTGTCGAACAGGGTGCGGGTCTGGCCCTCGCGCGTCATCACTTCGAGCAGGTCGGTGCCGAAGTTCGAGATCAGGATGTCGCCATTGGCCGCGAAGGCCAGCCCGTTGGGCAAGGTGCCCTGCGTGAACTTGGCCTCGAACGCGTCGGAGCTGTCGACTGCCGCGCGCGCGAATCGATCGTCGGAGCGTTGCCCGATGAAGCGCTGCGAGCCGTCAGCGCCGATATGCGTGACGCCGCCACGCGCGTCGGCCGCCCACAGGCTGCCATCGGGTTCGGCGAGGATACATTCCGGGCGCTGCAGGTCGTGTCCGACGGTCTGGATGGTCGCACGCTCGACGGTGAAGCCGTCCAGTGGGTTGGCCGTGGAGGATTTCATGGGAGCAATACCAGGCTGATCCGTGGAAACACCATGAGCAGGCACAGCACCACCAGCATGATCAATGTGAAAGGTGCCGTACCCCGAAAGATATCGCCGAGCGAGATGCCCGGTTCGGACAAGGTGCTCTTGATGACGAACACCGACAGGCCGAAGGGCGGTGTCAGCAGCCCGATCTCGACGGCGATCACGGTAACAACGCCGAACCACACCAGGTTCATGCCGAACTGCTCGGCGATCGGCAGCATCAAGGGCAACACGATCAGCATGATCGACGAAGAATCGATGATCGTGCCCAAGGCGATCACGATGGCCACGTACAGCAGCAGGAAGGCGGTGCGTCCGAGCCCGGCGTGGGCCATGGTCTCGACCAGGAACTGCGGCATGCCCGACATGGCCAGCATGCGGGTGTAGATGCTGGCGCAGATGATCAGGAAACTCACCGCCACGGTGACATGGCCGGTCTCGGTGAGCACGCTCCAGAACGCCGGTCCGTCAAGCTTGCGCTTGAGCAGCGCGATCACCAGCGCCAGGCCGGCTCCCACCGCGCCCGCTTCAGTCGCGGTGAAGAAGCCGGCATACAGGCCGCCGAGCACGGCGACGATCATGACGATGCTGGGCAGCAGCTTGAGCCCCATCGTGCCGACGCCCATCATCTCCTCGGTCGGCAGTTCGACCGGTGTTCCGTCGGCAAACACCATCTTCGGGCGCAGATAAGCCATCAGCACGATGCCGACGCCAAACGCGGTTGCCAGCATCAGCCCCGGCACGATGCCGGCGGTGAACATGTCGCCCACCGACTGGTTGGCCAGGAAGCCGTACAGGATCATCAGCAGGCTCGGTGGAATCAGCATGCCCAGCACCGACGAACCTGCGACCACGCCGGTGGCGAAACCACCGCGGTAGCCGAAACGCAGCATCTGCGGCACCGCCACGCGGGTGAACACCGCCGCCGATGCGATCGAGATGCCGGTGATCGCGGCGAACACCGCGTTGGCCGCCACGGTGGCGACGCCCAGGCCGCCGCGCAGCTGGCGAAATAGCTGGTTGGCGACCTCGAACGCGTCCTTGCCGACATCGGCCTTGGCGACCAGGAACCCGGTCAGCACGAACAGCGGCACGACGCCGAAGATATGGCTGTTGATCGCGTCGTTGGCAGCGGCCGCCAGCAGGTTGGCTGCGACCGATACGTCGTCGCGGATCAGCCACACGCCGATGAATGACACCAGGCCGAGCACCACTGCCACGTGCATGCCGCCCCAGATCAGCAGCAGCATCAGGACCAGCGAGCCGCTGGCGATGACCGCATTGCTCACCGCGTCTCCGATCCGCGTGCCTGCAG
The DNA here is from genome assembly GCA_964483855.1 of uncultured Rhodoferax sp. Lineage (GTDB taxonomy): Bacteria > Pseudomonadota > Gammaproteobacteria > Burkholderiales > Burkholderiaceae_C > CAISIP01. Next base: position 8,761 of record CAZADK010000089.1, on the reverse strand, counting down.
CGCGCGTGCGCGCCGCAGGTCTGTCCAGGCCAGCAGCAGGAACGTGACCAGTGTCGTGCACAGGCCGATCAGCATGATCAGCCGCACCGGCCACACCGGCGCTGTGAAGTCACCGATGGCGCCAACATACTGTCGGATACGGATCGCCTCCACCAGTGGCTGCCAGGCCGCCCACAGGATGACGCCCATCAGGCTGGCGCCTACGAAGTGGTACAGCGCCTGCAGCCGCGCCGCGAACACCGGCCGGGTTTCCTTGAGCCGTGCCAGCAACACGTCGGCGCGGGTGAAGCGCCCGCTGTGCAATGTGTCGGCCAGCTGCAGGAACACGATTCCGACGATGGACAAGGCCACCAGTTCGGTCACGCCCCGCACCGGCGCATTGAGCAGGTTGCGCCCCAGCACGTCGGTGTTGATCAGCACCATCAGCGCGATGATCCACAAGGTGCCCAGCGCATTGAGCCACTTGCCCAGGCGCTGGAACTGCCACGGCAATGGCGTGCCGTAGCTGTCGGCGTCCACCGGCCTCTTGATGCTCAATTCGCGGTCCAGTCACGTGGCAGCTGGGCGCCGCTGCGCTTGAGTGCATCGGTATACATCTTCAGCACATCCTTGCCCGGCCCGCCCTTGGCGGTCACGTCGGCACTCCAGGTCTGGGCCACCGGTCCGAGCGCATCCGCCCAGCGCTTGCGCTCGGACGGGCTGAGTTCGCTGATCTTGGCGCCGGCATTGCCCATGTTCTGCAACGCGGTGTTGACGGCCGCGGTCTGCAATTTCGCGTATTGCGCTGACCATTCGTCGGCCGCGCCCTGCAGAGCCTGTTGTACCTCGGGCGGTAGTTTGTCGTAACGTGACTTGTTGACCGCGATGCCGCCGGAGAACTGGGAGCCGAAATTGACCTTGGTGACATACGGTGCCACCTCGTGCAGCTTGGCCGCGCCGGCGCCGGTGGAAAACACGACCGCGCCGTCCGACACACCGGACTTGATGTCCTCGTAATAACTGTTCAGCGTGCCGGCCACGGCGACCGCGCCGGTGCCCTTGACCCAGTTCGCAGCCGGGCCCGGGGCGCTGAGCTTCTTGCCTTGCAGGTCCTCGATTTTCGTGACCGGGAATTTGGTCCAGATGTGGTAAGAGTCCAGCGCCATGCCGTTGAGGTAGGTCAGGCCGTTCTTGTTCCAGGCGTCGGCCATGGCCGGGATCTTGGCCTGCATGTCGGAGATGGTCTTGGCGATGACCGACACGTCGTCGCTGCCGAACGGCGTGTAGTAGGTGACGTTCTGCATCGGGAACTTGGCAGCCTCGAAGATGGTGCTGATCAGGCCGATGTCGGCGATGCCGTCGGACACGCCCTTGGACTCGCTGCCGAGCTTGATCAGCGTGCCGCCCCAGGCCTTGGTCCAGTCGATCTTGTATTTGTTGCCGGCGGCTGCCAGCCGTTTGTCGACCTCGGGAATGAACACCTCGTCCACGGTCTTGACCCACAGGAACACCGGCGGGTGGCCGGCGGTGACGGTCAGCTTGATGACCTGCTGCGCGCTCGCGGGCAGATGGACCAGCGCCGCCACGGTGGCGGCAGCGGCGGCGGACAGGAGGGTGCGGCGAAAAGTCATGGTTGTCTCCGTTGGTTTGATGAGGGACGGGTGAAAGAAGCGGTAGCAATGGGCGAGGTCGGTAAGTCGAACGCGGCGCGGATACCGCCTTCGATGAAACGCACCAGCATCGGATGCGCAACCGTGTCGTTGGGTATGTTCTGGTCGTGCGAGAGTCGCGCCACGCGCTGGTCACTCATGTGGTGCAGCAAGGCGCCGAGCGCGAACTGGTAAGCCCATGCGCAATCCCCGACGCTGGCCTGCGGCAACGCCAGCCGCAGCGCATCGATGTAGGCATGGGCCAGCGGATCGAAATGCCGGCGCAGTACACGGTCTGCTTCGGGCGATGCATAACTGAGTTCGCGCGCCACCAGCAGGGCATAGAACTCGCCCTCGGCGCTCGCGCGCATGCGCAGCACCGGCTGCACGAAGGCCTCGACGATATGGCGCAGCAGATCCGGGCCGCCGGTCTTGACCGCGGCCTGCAGGCCGGTCAGGCGTTGCTGGATCGTGGGACTCCAGTGCTCGAAGATAGCCTCGAACAATTCGTGTTTCTGGCCGAAGTAGTAACCGACCAGCGCCAGCGGCACCTCGGCCTCGATCGCGATCTGGCGGATCGTCACCGCGTGGAAACCGCGTTGCGCAAACAGCTTTTCCGCCGCCAGCAGGATCGCCTGGCGCCGGTCCGGACGTGCGTCAAAGTCGCGATCCGACGTCGATCGAGCGGCCTTGGTTGGGCGCTGGTATGTTTCCATGCGCATATTGAACAGATGTACAAAGTCTTTGTACACTCGTACAAACCCTGAGAGCGTGAAAGGCAATCGCTTGAGCCGGCAGGTGTCGTGCGCAAGCCCGGACTGCGGTAATCTGCGCCTATGCGCGCCTCCACCACAGCTCCGTTCGTGCCCCAGATTCGGCTATACCAGGATTGGTTGCAGTCTCGGCACGGCTTGCGTTTCGACAATTACGACGCCTTGTGGCGCTGGTCGATCACCAACCTCGATGCGTTCTGGCAAAGCCTGTGGGACTACTACGAGTTGCAGTCGCCGACACCGCACACTGCCGTTCTGGCGCAGCGGCGCATGCCAGGCGCGCGCTGGTTTCCGGGGGCGCAGGTCAACTACGCACGGCAGGCGCTGCGCCATGCGGATGCGGCTCACGCTGCCGGCCAGCCGGCGATCATCAGCCACGATGAAAAAAGCCTGGGTCAGGCCGCGCCGCGCCAGTTGTCGTGGCTGCAGTTGCGCCAACAGGTTGCGTCGCTGGCCCTGCACCTGCAGGCCCAGGGTGTGCAGCCGGGCGACCGGGTGGCTGCCTACTTGCCCAATGTGCCCGAGGCCATCGTCGCGTTCCTGGCCTGCGCCAGCATCGGCGCGGTCTGGAGCATCTGTGCGCCCGACATGGGCGTGAATGCCGTGCTCGACCGATTCCGGCAGATCGAACCCACGGTGCTGATCGCTTGCGACGGCGTGACCCACGGCGCACAGGACCAGGACCGGCTGGCGGTGGTGGCTCAGCTCAAGGCGGCCCTGCCATCGGTGCGGCATCTGCTGATGCTGGACCGGCTCGGCACGTTGTGCCACGCGGATGCAGATTTGCGGTACACCGCCTTCGCGCAGGTGTGTGAGCGTGACGACGCGGCTACGCGCAACTTCGAGCCGCCGTGGTTGCCGTTCGACCACCCGTTGTGGATCGTCTATTCCAGCGGTACCACCGGCCTGCCCAAACCCATCGTGCACGGCCATGGCGGGACCACGCTGGTGACGATGGAACTGGTCGGCTTGCACAACGACGTCGGTGCAAGCTTTCGGCCCAACAGCCTGGGCGAGCGTTACCACTGGTACAGCTCGACCGGCTGGGTGATGTGGAATGCCCAGGTGGCGGGTCTGCTGATGGGCGCGACTTGCTGCATCTTCGATGGCAGCCCGGCCGGCCGCAGCCATGACGCCAGCGGCCGGCGTCTTGCGCCGGACTGGACCACCTTGTGGCGTTTTGCAGCCGAACTCGGCGTCACTTTTTTTGGTGCCGGCGCCGCGTTTTATGCCAACTGCATGAAGGCCGGTATCGACCTGGCCGATGTCGGCGACCTGCAATGTATCCGGGCCCTGGGCACGACCGGCTCCCCGCTCAGCGAGGACGTGCAGAACTGGGGCACCGCGCAGTTCCGTCAGTTGCGGGGCGTTATGGGCAAGCCCCGCACCGGGCCTGGCGGCCCTGTCTCCGATATCTGGTGGTGCAACATATCGGGCGGCACCGACTTCGCCGGCGCCTTCATTGGCGGCAACCGCGAGTTGCCACAGCTACCCGGCGAGATGCAATGCCGGCTGCTGGGCTGCGCAGTGCAGGCCTGGGACGAGAACGGCCAACCGGTGCAGGAGGCGGTGGGCGAACTGGTGTGCACGGAACCGATTCCGTCGATGCCGCTGTATCTGTGGGGCGACCAGAACAACGAACGGTATTTATCGAGTTACTTCGACATGTATCCCGGTGTCTGGCGCCACGGCGACTGGCTCAAGGTTGGCGCGAACGGCGGTTGCGTGATCTACGGGCGCTCGGACGCCACCATCAACCGCCATGGCCTGCGCATGGGCACGAGTGAGTTGTACAGCGCGGTCGAAGCCCTGCCCGAAGTGCTCGACTCGATGGTGGTGGACCTGGAATACCTCGGCCGCGCCAGCTACATGCCCCTGTTCGTCGTGTTGCGCGAGGGTGTCTTGCTTGACGACGCCATGCGCACACGCATCAACCAGGCCATCAGGACGGCGCTGTCGCCGCGTTTCGTGCCCGACGCACTATTCCAGGTGCAGGAGGTTCCGCGCACCTTGTCTGGCAAGAAGCAGGAGTTGCCGATCAAGAAACTGCTGTTGGGCCAGCCGCTGGACAAGGTGGTGAATCGGGAGGCCATGGCCAATCCTGGCTGCCTGGCGTGGTACGAGGCGTTCGCGCGATCGCGCGAGTTGCGGCAGCGTTGAGGATCGCTGTCGAGCCGGGCGCGCCAGCAGGGGCGGCCTGCGGTCGGCCGAAGCCTTATTTGTCCATCTGGTGCAGGCTGATCAGGCTCATGATGGCCGACACCACTTCAGGCTTGAAGCCGACGCGGGCGTTGCCGAAACCGTCGCCGCCACTCATGACCAGTTTCTCCATGTAGTCGACGCAGTCCTGCGAGCCCCAAAACACCGTGATCGCCTTGGCGATGCGTTCATGGCGTTTCGCGACGATGGCCATCGCGTAGTCGATGCCGACCTGCCGCGGCAGCTCATGCAGCGGCATCGGACGGGTGGCCTGCTCTTCTTCATCCCATTTCAAGGGTGGGAATCCCAGTGTTTCATTCTTGCCCGATGTCGCCATCGTGGTCTCCGAGCAATCGGCGCGCCTGGGTATGACAGGTGCAACGATGTTGTGGTTGTGCCGACATTATCAGCGATGTTGTTGGCCTGATGACAAAGCTTGTCGCCATAAGTGTTTCATGCCGTCGCTGCAGCGCTCGTCACCTGCTGCTGCAACCAGGCCACAAAGTGCGGCAGGACCGGCTTTTCCTCCCGCTGCTCCGGGCTCACCAGGTAGTAGGCACGCTCGGCGACGAGGGCATGGGCGCAGGCTTGCACGAGTTGGCCGCAAGCCAGCTCGTGCTCGATCAACAGCCGCGGCACCAGCGCAAAACCCATGGCGTGCACTGCTGCAGCCACCGTCAACGAAAACAATTCGTAACGCGGCCCCGCCAGCGCCAGTGGCGCTGTCACCGAGGCACGCTCGAACCACTGGCGCCACGCCTCGGGCCGGGTGCTTTGCTGCAACAGCGGCCTGCCGGCGAGTTCGTCGGGCGTGCACATGCGCCCGCCCGGCAGCAGCGCCGGCGCACAGACCGGCACCAGATCTTCCTGCAGCATCAGGATCGACCGGGTGCCGGCCCAGTTGCGCAGTTGTTGCGGCGTGCCGGCATACAGCGCCGCGTCGAAGTCGGTGTCGGCAAACAGGAACGGCCGGGTCCGGGTTTCGATATGCACCACCAGTTGCGGATGCCGCCGGGCCAGGTCGGGCAGGCGCGGGATCAACCAGCGGCTCGCAAAGGTCGGCACCGCGGCCAGCAGCAAGGTTTGCTGCGCGCCCTGGCCGGACATGGCCTCCAGGGTGTCGCGTTCGAGCGCCTGCAGGCGCGGCGCGATCTGGCGCGCATAGGCGCTGCCGCGTTCGGTCAGGGCCACCCCATGGCGGGTACGCCGGAACAAGGACTGCCCCAGGTACTGCTCGAGTCCGCTGATCTGGCGCGATACCGCGCTCTGGGTCAGTGCCAGCTCGTGGGCGGCCCGTGTGTAACTTTCGTGGCGGGCCGCGGCATCGAAACAGGCCAGTGCCTGCAAGGAGGGAATTTTGCGCCGCATGGTGTGAAGAATACACACAACTGGTTTCTGGAGGCGTGGCGATTGAGTACTCAAGTGATTGAATAAAAGGACTTCTCCATGCGCGTGGATCGTCAGCTAACCACCAGGCATTTTTCCAGTCATGAGCTAAGCGCACTTCTGGATTCCGAATTTGCGGTTGTCCTCCGTGCCACCAGCCACTACGATCAAGGCCTTCCAGACGAATCCAGGAGCACCGGTATGGCCCACGCGGCATTCAATTGGCAGGATCCTTTCCTGCTCGAGTCCCAACTCAGCGACGACGAGCGCATGGTGCGCGACGCAGCAGCCGCCTACTGCCAGGACAAATTGCAGCCGCGGGTGGTCGAGGCTTTCCGCAACGGTACGACCGATGTGGCGATTTTTCGCGAGATGGGCGAACTCGGCTTGCTCGGCCCGACGATTCCCGAAACCTACGGCGGCCCGGGGCTCAATTACGTTGCTTATGGCCTGATCGCGCGTGAAGTCGAGCGGGTCGACTCCGGTTACCGCTCGATGATGAGCGTGCAATCCTCGCTGGTCATGGTGCCGATCTTCGAATTCGGCACCGAGGCGCAGAGACAGAAATATCTGCCCCGGCTCGCCACCGGCGAATGGATCGGCTGTTTCGGCCTGACCGAGCCTGACCACGGCTCCGACCCCGGCTCCATGGCCACCCGCGCCCATAAGGTCTCGGGTGGTTACAAATTGAGTGGCTCCAAGATGTGGATTTCCAACAGTCCGATGGCCGATGTGTTCGTGGTCTGGGCCAAGGAAGTCTCCGAATCCGGACAGGTCGGCCCGATCCGCGGTTTCGTGCTCGAAAAGGGCATGAAGGGCCTGTCGGCACCGGCGATCCACGGCAAGGTCGGCCTGCGCGCGTCGGTCACTGGCGAGATCGTCATGGACGGCGTGTTCTGCCCGGAAGAAAACGCCTTCCCCGAGGTGCAGGGTCTCAAGGGCCCCTTCACCTGCCTGAATTCGGCCCGTTACGGCATTGCCTGGGGCGCGCTGGGTGCGGCCGAGGATTGCTGGTTGCGCGCGCGCCAGTACACACTCGACCGCAAGCAGTTCGGGCGCCCGCTGGCGGCGAACCAGCTGATCCAGAAAAAACTGGCCGACATGCAGACCGAGATCTCGCTCGGACTGCAGGGCTGCCTGCGGCTGGGCCGCATGAAGGATGAAGGGACGGCGGCGGTCGAGATCACCTCCATCCTCAAGCGCAACTCCTGCGGCAAGTCGCTCGACATCGCCCGCATGGCGCGCGACATGATGGGCGGCAACGGTATCTCCGACGAGTTCGGCGTGGCGCGCCACCTGGTCAATCTGGAGGTGGTCAATACCTACGAAGGCACGCACGATATCCATGCGCTGATCCTGGGCCGCGCCCAGACCGGTATTGCTGCTTTCGCGAACTGAGATGGCGCAATCGAGCAACGAGCCGGACGGCGGCCAGTTCCATGTCGAGCCAGGGCATGACGCATCGGCACCAGCGGCGGGCGACGCGGCCGTTTCGGGGTCAGGTGCGGGAGCCCTGTCCCATCTGAAGGTACTGGACCTGTCCCGTGTGCTGGCCGGCCCCTGGTGCACGCAGATGCTGGCCGACATGGGGGCCGATGTGGTCAAGGTCGAGCGGCCGGGTGAGGGCGACGACACCCGCCACTGGGGGCCTCCGTTCATGCCCGACGCCGACGGCAAGGACACCACGCAGGCGACCTATTTCAATGGCACCAACCGCAACAAACGATCGATCACGGTCGATCTGTCCAAACCCGAGGGACAGGCGCTGGTGCGCCAGATGGCGCAGCACAGCGACATCCTGGTCGAGAACTTCAAGGTTGGCGGCCTGCAGGCCTACGGGCTGGACTACACCAGCCTCAAGGCGCTGAACCCGCGGCTGATCTACTGCTCGATCACCGGTTTCGGCCAGCACGGGCCGTATGCAGAGCGTGCCGGCTACGATCTGATGATCCAGGCCATGAGCGGCATGATGAGCATCACCGGGCGTGCCGATGACCAGCCCGGCGGCGGACCGCTGCGTGTGGGCGTGGCGCTGACCGACCTGTTCACCGGCGTCTATGCGACATCGGCCATTTTGGCCGCGCTCGAAGTGCGCCACCGTACCGGCGCCGGCCAGCTGATCGATATGGCGCTGCTCGATGTGGGCATGGCGATCCTGGCCAACCAGGCCAGCGGGTATCTGAACACCGGCAAGGTGCCGCAGCGTCAGGGCAACAGCCACCCCAGCCTGGCGCCGTACCAGGACTTTCCGACCCGCGACGGTGCGATGCTGCTGGCGATCGGCAACGACGGCCAGTTCGCGCGTTTCTGCAAGGCAGCCGGCATGCCCGAGTGGAGCGCCGATCCGCGCTTCACGGGCATGGGTGCACGGGTGCGCAACCGCGATCTGTTGATCCCGCTGATGCAGACCGTCACCCGCACGCGTGACAGCGCCGACTGGATCGCCTTGCTGGAGGACAAGGCCGTGCCGTGCGGCCCGATCAACGACCTGGCCCATGCGTTTGCCGACCCGCAGGTCGCAGCGCGGAAACTGGTCGTGCAGCAGCCGTGCGCGCCCGCACGGGCGGCGGCAGACGGCATCTCCGCGATCCGCACCGTGGCCAGCCCGCTGCGGCTGCAGGACAATCCCCCGGTGTTGCTCCGGCCCCCGCCGGCCCTGGGTGAACACACCGACGAGGTGTTGGCCGAGCTGGGTTTTGACGCGCAGCGCATCGCGGCCCTGCGGTCGTCCGGTATCGTCTGACAGGACAGGACAGGACAGGACAGGACAGGGCC